>CBDTZF010000199.1:0-5081 GCA_965364825.1 uncultured Rhodocyclaceae bacterium
GCGTCGGCGGCGATATTGAGATGTCCGCGCAGCTTGCCGTTCACCTGCAGCACAAGCTCGATTTGATCCTGCACCAGCGCACCTTCGTCCACCAGCGGCCACGGGGCATCGACAATGTCATCGCCGAAGCCGCATTCGCGCCACAGCGCATGCGCGATGTGCGGGCTGATCGGGCCCAGCACGCGCAGCAGGATCGACAAACCCTCCTCAATCACTTGCGCATGCGCCGCTGCATTTTCGACCGGCGCTTTCTCCAGCGCATTGAGCATTTTCATGGTGGCCGAGGCGACGGTGTTCAACTGGTGCTTGCCCAGGTCGTACTCGGCCTGCTTCAGAAGGGTATGGATTTCACGGCGCACGGCGGCCAGCGTGTCGGGCAGTGCGCCGGCGGCAAGCGCGCGCGTGGCCGGCAATGCGGTGCGAAGGTCGCTGGCGAAGCGGTGGCCCAGGCTCCATACCCGCTTGAGAAAGCGGTGCGCGCCTTCGACGCCCGAATCCGACCATTCGAGCTGCTGGTCGGGCGGCGAGGTGAAGATAATGAAGAAGCGCGCGGTGTCGGCGCCGTATTGGTCGATCAGCGCCTGTGGGTCGACACCGTTGTTTTTCGATTTCGACATCTTCTCGATGCCGCCGATGACTACCGGCTGGCCGTCGGCGCGCAGAGTGGCCGTGCTGATGCGACCTTTGTCGTCGCGCGTGATGTCGACCTCGGCCGGGTTGATCCATTGTTTCTTGCCGCCGTCGCCATCACGGTAATAGGTGTCGGCGACCACCATGCCCTGCGTGAGCAGATTGGTGAATGGCTCGGAGACGGACACCATGCCTTCGTCGCGCATTGCGCGCGTAAAGAAGCGCGAGTACAACAGGTGCAGGATGGCGTGCTCGATGCCGCCCACATACTGGTCGACCGCCATCCAGTAATTGGCCCGCGCGTCGATCATGGCCGTGGCGTTGTCGGCGCAGGCGTAGCGCAGGAAGTACCAGGACGATTCGACGAAGGTGTCCATGGTGTCGGTTTCACGGCGCGCGTCCTTTCCGCAGCGCGGGCAGGCGCATTCGTAGAAAGTCGGCATCTTGGCCAGCGGCGAGCCGCGGCCGGTGATTTCGACGTCTTCGGGCAGCACCACCGGCAGTTGATCGTCGGGCACCGTCACATCGCCGCAATCGGCGCAGTGGATCATCGGAATCGGACAGCCCCAGTAGCGCTGGCGCGAGATGCCCCAGTCGCGCAGGCGAAACTGCACGCGCGCGCGACCGAGGTCCTTGGCGGCGAGATCGGCGGCGATTGCCGCACTGCCCTCGATCGTGGACAGACCGTCGTATTTGTCCGAATTCACGAGCGTGCCGTGCTCGGCATAGGCGTCGATCCACGGCGCGACGACCTCACCATAGCTGTCCGTCGTCGAGGCAATCACCTGCCGGATCGGCAGGTCGTATTGCGTGGCAAAGGCGAAGTCGCGCTCGTCATGCGCCGGCACCGCCATCACTGCGCCCTCGCCGTAGCCCATCAGCACATAGTTGGCGACCCACACCGGCAGCGCTGCGCCGGTGAGCGGATGGATGACTCGCAGGCCGGTGTCCATGCCCTTCTTTTCAAGCGTCGCCAGATCGGCCTCGGCGACGCCGCCGCGCACGCATTCGTCGACGAAGGCGGCTAGTGGCGGGTTGCTTGCGGCCGCCTGCGTGGCGAGCGGGTGTTCGGCTGCGACGGCCATGTAGGTGGCGCCCATGAGCGTGTCGGCGCGGGTGGTAAACACCTTGAGCACGCCGTCGTGGCCGATGCTTTGTGCGTCGTAGGGAAAGTGCACTTCGACGCCTTCCGAGCGGCCGATCCAGTTCTTCTGCATCAGCTTGACCTGCTCAGGCCAGCCGGGAAGGTCGTCAAGCGCGCTCAGCAGTTCTTCGGCGTAGGCGGTGATTTTCATGTAATACATGGGGATTTCGCGCTTTTCCACGAGCGCGCCGGAGCGCCAGCCACGGCCGTCGATGACTTGCTCGTTGGCGAGCACGGTCTGATCGACCGGGTCCCAATTGACCGCGCCGAGTTTCTTGTAGATCAGCCCTTTTTCATACAGGCGGGTGAACAGCCATTGCTCCCAGCGGTAATATTCGGGGGTGCAGGTGGCCAGTTCGCGCGACCAGTCGATGGCGAAACCCAGCCGCTTGAGCTGGGCCCGCATGTAATCGATGTTGGCGTAGGTCCATTTCGCCGGCGGCACGTTATTCTGGATGGCGGCATTTTCGGCCGGCATGCCGAAGGCGTCCCAGCCCATCGGCTGCAACACATTAAAACCACGCATGCGCTGCACCCGGCTGATGACATCGCCAATGGTGTAGTTGCGCACATGCCCCATGTGCAACTTGCCCGACGGGTAGGGAAACATCGACAGGCAGTAGTATTTGGGGCGGTCGGCGTCTTCAACAACCTCGAAGCTGCGTGCTTCGATCCAGTGTTGCTGGGCCGCGGTTTCGATGGCGGAGGCGTGGTACTTGTCCTGCATGATGGCGTGATCGGCTGCGGCGGGTCGAAACGGCGCAGTATACAGTGAAGGCCTTGATGCGAACGGCGCCCGTGAACGAAAAAACGGCATCCAGCCTGAGAGCGGATGCCGTACCCCGACGAGGAGAGAGAAGGCGGGGAAATGCTTTTACGTGGAGGGCGACGGGTGTCGCGCGTCAGGCGATGCGGTGCATCTGACCTGCAAAATGCCGCCAGTGTGCGGCGAAGGCGGCCGCGATGGCTTCCGCAACGGTGAGCGGCAGGCGCATGATGCGGCTCTGACGGCGCACCATGGTGGTGAGGTCGGGGGCGCACAGGGTTTTCGACTCTTCGGCGAGTAGCGTGCGGAAGGAGCTCATCGCGGCTTCCCAGTACTCGGGGGTGGCGACCCAGCCGGTTTCAGCAGTCGCCTTGCGCACCGCTTTGCGCCACAGCGCTTCGGCGCGATCGAGGGGTACTCCGGCTTTTGCGGCGTACCAGGGCAGAAGTTTCGGCGTTTTCATCACAATCATCCTTTGCCGACAATGCGGCACCATAACTATTAGTTTGACAATCAGCCTGCCTGTTTTGTTGCATGGCAGCAATCGTTAACGGCCTAATTTTAGGCCTTCTTGACCAATAGTGTTGTTAAATAGTCGACAATTTGTTGCGTTGCACAAATTTACGATTTTCGGTTTTTCGACCGGCCGCAGTGGCGCTCAGTGAAGGCGCAGCGGGGCGGCGGCACGGAAAATCGAAGAAAACGGGAAATTTAAATGTCCGATTTGCTCGCCAATCTCAATCCTGAACAGACGCGCGCCGTAACACTTCCGCCACAACACGCGCTGATTCTCGCGGGCGCCGGTTCCGGCAAGACGCGGGTGCTGATCACGCGCCTCGCCTGGCTGGTGCAGACCGGGCAGGTGACGCCCCACGGCGTGCTGGCGGTGACCTTCACCAACAAGGCGGCCAAGGAGATGAGTGCGCGCCTGTCGGCGATGTTGCCGATCGATCCGCGCCGCATGTGGATCGGCACCTTTCACGGGCTGTGCAACCGGCTGATGCGCGCCCATCATCGTGACGCCGGCTTGCCGCAGTTGTTCCAGATTCTCGATTCAGCCGATCAACTGGCAGCCATCAAACGCCTGCTCAAGACGCTTAACGTGGACGACGAGAAATTTCCGCCGCGCGAGCTGCAGCGTTTCATCAACGGCCAGAAAGAGCAGGGCGTGCGTGCCGGTGCGGTGGAGGCGTGGGACGATTTCACCAAGCGCCAGGTCGAGTTGTATGCCGAATACGAAGCGCAGTGCCAGCGCGAGTCGGTGGTCGATTTCGCCGAACTGCTGCTGCGCACCTACGAGTTGCTGTCGCGCAACGAGCCGATTCGCAAACACTACACGCGGCGCTTCCGGCATATCCTGGTGGATGAGTTCCAGGACACCAACACCTTGCAATACCGCTGGCTCAAGTTGCTGGCCAGCGGCGATGAAGACACTCCGCCGGCGTACCTGTTCTGCGTCGGCGACGATGATCAGTCGATTTACCGCTTCCGCGGCGCCGATGTCGGCAACATGCGGGCGTTCGAGCGTGAGTTCAAGGTGGACAACGTGATCCGCCTGGAACAGAACTACCGATCCTGCGGCAACATCCTCAATGCCGCCAATGCGATCATCACAAACAACACGCAGCGCATGGGCAAGGAGTTGTGGACCGACCAGGGCGAAGGCGAGCCGATCCGGCTGTACGAAGCGTCCACTGACACCGACGAGGCGCGTTGGGTGGTCGAGGAACTGCGCGTGCTGGTGCGTGACGGCATGGCGCGGTCCGACATTGCGATTCTCTATCGCTCGAATGCGCAGTCACGCGTGCTCGAACACCAGTTGTTTTCGACCGGCGTGTCTTACCGTGTGTATGGCGGGCTGCGCTTTTTCGAGCGCCAGGAGGTCAAGCACGCGCTCGCCTATCTGCGCCTGATCGCCAATCCGGACGACGACACCGCCTTCAGCCGTGTCGCAAATTTTCCCACGCGGGGTATCGGCACGCGTTCGATGGAGGCACTGGGCGATGCCGCGCACACCTTCAACGGCAGCCTCTACGCTACGGTTTCGCATCTCACCGGCAAGGCGCGCAAGTCGCTCGGCGCCTTCGTCGAGTTGATCGAGCGCTTGCGAACTGAAACCGCCGCACTACCCCTGCCCGAAGCGGTCGATCATGTGCTTGAGCACTCGGGTCTGCGAGCCCACTACGAAGCGCTCAAAGCGCGAGAAGGCGGCGAACGGCTGGAGAACCTCGGTGAACTGATCAACGCGGCGACCAACTTCCTCGCCGAGAACGAAGTCCCCGAGCCGCCGCCCGCGCACCCTTTGCTGGCCGATTTTCTCGCCCATGCGTCGCTCGAAGCGGGCGACCACCAGGCGGATGCGACCGAAGACGCGGTGCAACTCATGACCGTGCATTCGGCCAAGGGGCTGGAGTTCGATGTGGTGTTTCTGACCGGACTGGAAGAAGGTCTGTTTCCGCATGACAACAGCGTGCGCGAGGCCGACGGGCTGGAAGAGGAGCGGCGTCTGATGTACGTGGCAGTCACGCGGGCGCGGCAGCG
>CBDTZF010000200.1:0-5076 GCA_965364825.1 uncultured Rhodocyclaceae bacterium
CAACCGGCTCATGTTCGACGACACGCCGGGAGAGGCGCGCATCGAACTGGGCACCGCCGCCTGGGCGACAACGCTGCAACTGGGTCACCTCAAGCAACAACACGACAACGCGCGCCTCAAAGACCGCGGCCACGGCGCCGAGATCAACACCGAAGCCTATGCTGCGCTGCGCGCCGGCAACGGCCTGCTCATCAGCGCCGACAAACGCCCCGGAGGGCGCGCCGCCCACATCGACAGTCGCGAGCCGATCAGCCAGAGCGAAGAGGCCAAGTCGCTCACCGACGCACTCGCCCAGGCAGCCGCCACCCACAACGCGGCGCTCGCGGGAGACGCGGAAACGCTGCCGGTAAGCGAAGGAATCGAGGCGGCAATCGAAACGCTCTCGGCGACCGAATCAATTTCGTCCGTAGGGCCGGCTTCAGCCGGACGACCCAACGCCACCGACCCGGCCAAATCGCCCACCCCCGCCACCGACGCCTTCAAACAAACCGCCGGTGGCACCGGCACGGTCACCGCCTGGACCACCCCACGGTTGCACTACGCCGCCCCCGGTGGCATCGCTCAAGTCACCCCCGTCTCGGCCATCCTCGCCGCTGGCAAAACCCTCGGCCTCGCCGCCCCAGACATCGCCTTCGTCGCCCAGCAAAACCACCGCCTCGCCGTCAAGGACGGCATCGCGCTGTTCACGGTCGGCAAAGCCAGCGGCAACAAACCGAACACCGAAACCGGCATCCACCTGCACGCCGCCTCCGGCAAGGTCACCACCCAGGCCCAAAGCGGCCCCATCCGCGCCGCGGCAGACAAGCGCGTGACAATCGCCAGCACCGAAGCAAGTGTTACCGCAGAAGCCCCCAAACACCTGCTCGCCACCGCCAACGGCGCCTACATGCGACTGGAAGGCGGCAATATTCAACTGCATGCGCCGGGGCAGGTGAGATTCAAATCGAGCCAGAAGAACTGGACCGGGCCGGCGAGCGCGTCGGCGGCCGGTTTGAGTTTCCCCGATGCAAGCGCGCTGGATATAAATGAACACCTGCGCGAACTCTTCGACGAGCAATTCGTGCTCAAGGACGAACTGACTGGCGAAGTGCTGCCGATGACGCCATACCGCATCGTCGATGCGCGCGGTCAGGTGTTGGCCACGGGCCATACCGATGCCGATGGCAAAACGATTCGCGTGCGCGCTTCGCGCAACGAGAAATTGAAACTCGAACTGATCTGAATCTTGAAAAGCAAGGAGCAAGCAATGGAAAACACATCGGGCCAAGGCGACGCAGCGGCACTACCGGCAGGAATCGACAAGTGGAACTGGGGCGCCTTTTTGCTCAACTGGATCTGGGGGCTGGGGAACCGCACGTATATTTCGCTGCTTATGTTCGTGCCGCTGGTCAATTTCATCATGGCCTTTGCGCTGGGTCTGAAAGGCAGCGCGTGGGCGTGGCGCAACAAACGCTGGGAGAGCGTCGAGCACTTTCGTGCTGTACAGAAGAAATGGGCCTGGTGGGGGCTTGGCGTTTGGGTCGCGTCGATTGGCCTGATCGTAGCGGCAGTGTTCGCCGCAATGGCGATGATGAAGGGCTCGGATGCTTACCGGCTGGCGCTCACGCACGTACAGAACAGCATCGAGGTCGCACGTATCGTCGGCAAACCGATGCAAGGTGGCACCCCCTCCGGCCAGATGGAAGCGACGGGTGCAAACGGTTTGGCACAGCTGTCGTTCGATGTCACCGGCCCCACGGGCGCCGGAACGGTGTTCGTGACGGCGCGCAAACCGCTCGGCGTGTGGACAATCGATGAACTGGTCTTCGAAGACGCCGCCAGCGGCGAGCGTATCGAGTTGAGCGAATGAGCGCGCAGTGCGCGCACACCTGCGACGCAGAGGACTGAACCATGTACCGCGAAACCGACATATCGAGTCGCGATGAAACCATGGCGGCCGCGCACGGTGTCCAGATCGCCGAAGGACAGACGAATCGCACCGAAGGCTCGATCGTCGAAGCCAAAGTGCCGCCCGCCCCCTTGTTCTTTCTTCGTCCCGCCACCGGCGAACTGGTGGTAGTCATGCCAGAGGATCGGCCGGCGTTTTTGCGCGAGGTGCAAAGCGTCGACGATTTCATTGGCCGGATGATGCGTACGCGTAGCGAGTCGCAAATCGTGCAGGATGAGCTCATGCGTCTGCCCCATACCGCAGAGGGCAACGCGCAGAGCGATCCCTTGATGCGTCAACTCGACAAGCTTCTCGCCGAGGAGGCCTCCGCACGCAAGGCAGCACATGAAGCGCTCGACGGTATCACGCTCAATCCCGGTGCCGACCTGATTGAATTGCTGCCGTTGTCGACGCGTACCAATCCACAGGGGCTGCCGCTGGGCAAAAAGTTCACCTATGTGCGCAGCACCAAAGTAGAGAACCACTGGCGCGCTTACAAGCTCAGTGGCGCGGACAAGCCGCAACTGAAGTCCTTCCTCACCTACGACAAGAAGAACGGCTGGGAACTGGATGAAAAGAAACTGAGCAAGAGCCTGCGCGATACAGGACAGGACGTGCTCAAGAAACTCAACAAGCTCGAAACACCGAAAATAACGAACCAACTGGCCGAAGTCGAAGCCGAGTGGTCGCCTGAATTCGTCCGCGCCTTCAACAATGACACGCACTTTCACTCACCCGACGAAGAAAACGACATGGTGCAGTACGGTGGCGGTGCGCGCGTGCTGCGCGCCTTCGCGGGTGCTTCGGGGGCGCTGGAGGGCAATTTCGAAGGCAGCTTCGACGAGATGCTCAAGGGCAAGCTGCCTACGGTCAAGGCTGCGCTCAAGGGCAAAGCGGAAGGCGCGCTCATGCTGGCCGAAGGTCAGGTAGATTTCAAATTGTTTCTGCCGCATAGCCGGGGACTTGGCTTGTACGTGTTGCCCGTGTTCAAGCACAACAAGAATGGTGAGACCGCCGTCGACTGGTACAGCTTGGGCAATATTCGTTTTGCGTTCGAGTTCGGTGCCAACGGCTCGGTCGGCGCCAGCGTGCTGGCCGAAGGCGGGGTCGAACTCGAATTCGACCCCGGCGGCGTGCAGCAACTCAAGGGTCGGGGGATGAAACGCAAGGCATCGGACGTCCGAGCGCGCAGTTTGAACGTCAAGGATAAAAAGGATGCGAAGGCGAAAGCTGGTGCCGACGTCGAGGCCGAATTGAGCGCTTTCGCCGGCGCCTCAGCCGAAGGTTCGGTCAAAGGGGCGATACAGTGGCAAAAGCCCGCATCAAAGCAGTTCGGCGACTTCGCCATGATCGAACCGAAGATCGCCGGCCTCGCCGGTATCGGCGGCTCGGCGGCATTCGGTATTGGCTACTCGGCCAAAGACAAGAAATTCCGCATGGTCGCCAAGCTGTCCGGCTGCGTCGGACTGGGTCTGTCAGGGAAGATCGGCGCCGAGGTCGGCATCGGCGAAATCGCGGAATTCGCCTGCTGGTTCCGGTATCAGGTGGTGGCGGCAGGGGATCAGAATTTGAAGTATTTCATGCCAGGTGCGCACGAGACGTTCTCCGCGATGTACACGCTTGCTATCCTCGAGCGGAAGGCGTTGGGGAACTACCTTGGGCGCGAATTCCGAGAAATGCAAATCTACTTAGGCACGTGGATTGCCAAAAACGGTGAAGCGTTTGTAAAAGCGGTCAACGCATCGGATGAGATGCTGCTAACGGCCTCGGCCAATGTAAAAGGCTATTTGCTGGAACAGCTTCGGCTACTTGACCGTAAGCTTGACGCCTTCAAAGATGAATTCGACGAAACGTGGCGCGAGCTGAAGCGCAACGTCAAAGAGGCGCTCGACTCGTTGCTTGGCGCCGTCTATCTGCAAGCCGAATTGGAAAACGTTTATCAGTACGCAACTGTGGATTTTAGCAAGCGGGCGGATACGCGTGAAGTAGAGGCTTTCGTCAATCGCACGGTGGACGACGATGAGCGAATGGCGTCGCTGAAACGCGATCTTAAAGATGTTCCGGTGGTCGGTTTTGAGTTGGCTCGAAACGACACCTTGACGTACCGGCTGCAGCACGGCGTTCATGCCGCATGGAAAGACAACGTCTCGTGGCCGGGTGACAGCGCGTTCGCGTAGGGGTTTCGCTTTACTGCCACGGTTTGTCGAGGTTCAGGGCGCATCGAAACCAGTGGGCTGTCTGTTTGTTTGGATCCGTGCCCCAGCGGGTCAGCGCCGTCTGCAGCCCACCGGAGGCACCCCTAGAAACCCGCTGTGTACCACTTTTCGGGCCAGCGGGGTCGACCATGGAAGTGCGGCCAGAAATGTCGGGTGTGTACCAATCATTGACCCACTCGTAACCTGTGCCTGCCATGTCGGCGATACCCAGTTCCCCCGCTCCCATGGCACCAACGGGCAGCACTGCTGAACTTGATGTCGACATTCCTTCGGTAGAGACAAAGCGCTTTTCAAGCGCGATGTCGTCGAATGGATACGGTCCTGCAAAATAGACTTCCTGTCCGCCGTCCCGTGCTGCGTACTCCCACTGTGTCTCGGCGGGTAGATCGAATGGTTCTCCCGAGATTTCGGCTAACCAACTACAGTACGCTTTGGCTTCGTGCCAGTTAACGTCGACGGGATAGTCAGGGAACCGGTACGGAATGGCAAAGCCTACACCGTCAAACCTGAACTCACGTTTTGTCGCTCGCGTGAACACATCGAAATCAGCAAACGTCACCCGCGTGCGATAAATCGAAAAACTGCTCACCGTCACGTACTGCGGCGGCTTGTTGTTGTCGTCACTCGTCACGGGTCCCGGCTGGCCTTCACGCGCGCCCCAGTCGCCAAACCAAAAGCTGTCGCCTGTCACAAACACCATGTTTTTCTTGACGCGCTCAACGAAGGCGTCCAGTTCCACCTTGTTCGGCTGACCGCCACGGCTCAGATGCTCGCGGAAGAGCTCCCAGAACTGTTCTTCGACTTCCGGTTCCACCCAACTAAAGAACTCGTACAACCGCTTCCACACGTAGGGCTTGGGCGAGGGCGTATCGAGCGCCATCTTGACGAACTCAGGATCGAGCTCAAGCCGCTTTTTGCTTTTTGGATTACCTG
>CBDTZF010000201.1:0-5069 GCA_965364825.1 uncultured Rhodocyclaceae bacterium
CCGCAGCTTCAAGCGGTCGCGCCGGGAGCTACTCTTTCACCCACGATGCAACCGGCCTCACTGACCAGAACCGGGTGATCTGAAGGGAGAAACGCCATGAAAACCACGATTCGAACACTTGCCGTCGCCGCCATCACATCCACTGCCCTTGCAGGCGCACTGGTGCCGCTGAGCGCTGTTGCGGCCGACAACAAGGATCCCGTCGTTGAGGCAACCAAGGCGGGCACGCCACATCCGAAAGTGCAACTGTCGCAAGACGGATACAACGTCATGCGCGATATCCGCGCGACGCGTGTCGCCATCTTCAACGGCGACGCGGATTCAGCGAAGAAATTCGTTGAGCTTGCGAAGACCGATCTGAATAAAACGAAAAAGGATGAAGATCGCATCGAACACAAGAAAACAGGCGAGAACGTTACACAGGACTGGGTGGCGATCGATGGCCAGGTGGTGGTCGCCGACAATTTTGTCGCCACACCGGAGAAGACCAAGCACATCGCCAGCGGCAACCAGAAGATCAAGGAAGGGAAGTCGCGTGAGGCGATCCAGGAACTCAAGCTCGCGGAAGTCGATGTCGGATTCACGCGCGTCCTGATGCCGCTTGCCGAAACCCAAGTGCACGTTGACGTGGCGGCCGAACAGATTCAAAGCGGCGCCTACTACGAAGCCAACCTCGCGCTCAAAGCCGCCGAGGACGGGTTGAATATCGAAACCGTGATGCTGCTCGAAAACCCGAAGTCGGGAGCGGCCGCACCCACCGACAATAAGAAACAAGCGACGGACGAACCCGCCAAAACCGGTGAGAACAAGTCGAACTGACGCCGATGAAGGCAGAGGTGAAGAACGCCGGGCGGCCTGTCCGGCTTTTTTTCGCGCTGCCGCCGGGAGTGTTTCGAGAAGCGAGTCAAAACCACCAGCGCAAACGGCTCATATCAACCAATTGCGGGCCGTGCGTTGAAAAACACGCGTGATTCGGCGACATCTCGCTGGCATGAATGTTGCGATTAAAGACAGTAACCACACTCTGAAGGATAGAAGCAATGGACATGATGGTTTCGCGGCCGGATCAAAAGTATGACCACACCGCGCTCGTGCTGCAGGGCGGTGGCGCACTCGGTTCGTATCAGGCCGGCGTGTATGAAAGTCTTGCCGAGGCCGGCGTCTATCCGGACTGGTTCGCCGGCATTTCGATCGGTTCGATCAACGCTGCCATTCTCGCCGGCAATACGCCGGAACGACGGCTCGATCAGTTGCGTTCCTTCTGGCATACCGTCACGAGTCAACCTGTACTCGCCGGCTTGCTGCCGAAAAACACGGCGTCGCGCCGCATGGCCGGCAAGTTGAGTACCATGAACGCCATGGTTGGCGGCATCGGCGGATTCTTTAGGCCGCGCTTCCCGCCCGCCTGGATGCGCCCGGACGGTGACGCCGGCGCCTTGAGTTTTTACGACACCACGCCCTTGCGTCAGACGCTTCTCGACCATGTCGACTTCGATCTGATCAATTCCGGCGCGGTTCGGCTGAGTCTCGGCGCAGTGAACGTGCGGACCGGAAATTTCGCCTATTTCGACAATTCCCGCCTCGAGATCGGACCGGAACATGTGATGGCAAGCGGCGCCCTACCTCCCGGTTTTCCGCCGATCCAGGTCGATGGCGAGTACTACTGGGATGGCGGCCTCGTTTCGAATACGCCGTTGTCCTATGTTCTCGAAAGCGCGCGGACGGGAAAGATACTGGTGTTGCAGGTGGACCTGTTCAGCGCCACGGGGCCGTTTCCTCAGAACATCGATGATGTCGAAGAACGGCGCAAGGATATCGGCTTCTCCAGCCGCACGCGTATGAACACCGACAGCTATCGCGAGCGTCACCAACTCAAGCAGGCGATCAACCGACTCGTGGCCGCCTTGCCGAAAAACAAGCGCGACGATCCTGAATTCGCCGCGCTGGCCGAACTGGGCACCGACAACGCGTTTTCAATCGTTCATTTCATCTATCGCCGCGCCGCCTACGACGGTTCATCCAAGGACGTTGAGTTCTCACGCAGGACGATGACCGCGCATTGGGCCGCAGGCCGCGCCGATGCGCGCCGCACGGTGCGCAGACTGGAGTGGCGAGAGCCGCCGCTCGACACCGAGGGAATCGCCGTATTCGACATGACGCGCTCTGGCGTCAATTAAGGAGTGGAAACAATCATGAATATCGAGGAAATCAGACGGTCGGCATTCGCCATGCCGATCACCAGCCCGGCCTTTCCACGCGGCCCCTACCGGTTCTACAACCGCGAATTTCTCACCATCACCTATCGTACCGACCCGGATCGGCTGCGTCATATGGTCCCGGAGCCGTTGCAGCCTGCCGGCGACACGGTGAACTTCGAATTCATCCGTATGCCGGATTCGACCGGTTTCGGCGATTACACCGAAAGCGGCCAGGTGATTCCGGTCACACTCGATGGCGAGCCCGGCACCTATTCGCTTGCGATGTATCTGAACGACGGGCCACCCATTCTCGGTGGCCGCGAATTGTGGGGATTCCCCAAGAAATTTGCCCAACCCTCGCTGGGGGTCCACCGCGATACGCTCGTCGGCACGCTGGATTATGGCCCGGTGCGTGTCGCCACCGGCACGATGGGCTTCAAGCACCGCACGGCCGACACCGACGCCGTGGAAGAAGCTCTCGCCCGGCCCAACTATCTGCTCAAGATCATTCCGCATGTGGACGGCAGCGCGCGCATCTGCGAGCTGGTGAGCTACGTGACCAGCGACGTGACGCTCAAGGGCGCATGGAACGGCCCGGCGTCGCTCGAACTTCACCCACACGCGCTGGCCCCGGTGGCCGATCTACCGGTGCTGGAGGTGCTGAAAGCCGTTCATTTCATTGCCGATCTGACGCTGGGGCTGGGATCGGTCGCCCATGACTACCTCGCCGACGGCAAGGCGTAATAAAAGGAGAACACCATGAAACTCGAAGGAAATGTTGCCCTGGTCACCGGTGCCGGTTCGGGCATTGGCCGCCAGATCGCGTTGTCGATGGCCGCGCAGGGCGCGCGCGTGGCGATCTGCGATATCAATATGGACGGTGCAGGCGAGACCGTAAAGCGGATCGAGAAGGCCGGAACGGGCGAAGCCGCGGCGTTCCACATGGATGTCACCGACGAGAAGGAGGTGAACAGCACCGTCGATGCCGTCGCCGAGCGCTTCGGTCGGCTGGACACGCTGGTCTCCAATGCCGGCATCCAGATCGTGCATCCGATCGAGGAATTCCCCTATGCCGAATTTCGCAAGCTCGTCGCCATTCATCTCGATGGCGCCTTCCTCACCACCAAGGCGGCCGTGAAGCACATGTACAAGCAGAAATCCGGCTCGCTGATTTACATGGGCTCGGTGCACAGTCATGAGGCCTCGCCACTGAAATCGGCCTATGTCGCTGCCAAGCACGGCATTCTCGGCCTCGCCCGCGTGATGGCCAAGGAAGGCGCACAACACGGCGTGCGCTCCAACGTGATCTGCCCGGGCTTCGTCAAGACGCCGCTGGTCGAGAAGCAGATTCCTGAACAGGCGGAATCGCTCGGCATCTCGGAAGACGAGGTGGTCAACCAGGTGATGCTGGGCGGCACGGTCGATAAGGAATTCACCACCATGCAGGATGTCGCCGACGTCGCGGTCTTCCTCGCCGGATTTTCGACGAATGCGTTGACCGGGCAGTCGATTCTGGTCAGCCACGGCTGGTTCATGCAATAACGCTGACGTGACGGAACACGACGCGGACGCGCCCGCGGCCGGGATGCAGCAGGCAAGCATCCCGGCCAGTCTCGCTGCGCTGGGCGTCGTCTTCGGCGACATCGGCACCAGTCCCTTGTACGCCCTGCGCCAGTGTTTTTTCGGCACTCATGCGGTTGCGGTGTCGGCGGAAAATGTGCTCGGCGTGCTCTCGCTGATCTTCTGGGCACTGGTCATCGTCATCTGCCTGAAGTATCTGCTGTTCGTGATGCGTCAGGACAACGACGGCGAAGGAGGCATCATTGCCCTGGTGGCTTTGCTCAGACCGCTTTCGCAACGCCACCGCATTGTGAGCCTTGGCTTGATTCCACTTGGGCTGTTCGGCGCCGCCCTGCTCTACGGCGACGGCACGATCACGCCGGCGATCTCGGTGCTCAGTGCAATCGAGGGGCTGAGCACCATCAATGCGGGGCTCAACGCCTGGATTATTCCGCTCACCATCGTCATTCTCGGCGCCTTGTTCTTCTTCCAGGACAAGGGCACCCAACGCATCGGCAAGGTCTTTGGCCCGGTGATGCTGGTGTGGTTTATCGTGCTGGCGCTGCTCGGGCTGCGCGGCATTGCACTGCATCCGTCGGTGCTCGAAGCGGTCCATCCGGTACACGCCCTCAATTTTTTTGTCGCCAATGGATTCACCGGTTTTCTCGTCCTCGGTACGGTTTTTCTGGTCGTCACCGGCGGCGAAGCGATGTATGCCGACCTCGGGCACTTTGGTCTCGGCCCGATCCGCCTCGGCTGGTTCGCCATCGTCCTGCCAGCCCTGCTGCTGAATTATTTCGGGCAGGGCGCGCTGATCCTCAATCAATCGACCGAGGCGGCGCATCCGTTTTTTCATCTTGCGCCCGAAGCGCTGCGCTATCCGCTCATTGCGCTGGCGACATTCGCCACGATCATTGCCTCCCAAGCGGTTATTACCGGCACCTTCTCGCTGACCGCGCAAGCGATCCGGCTGGACATGCTGCCGCGCATGCAAGTCATCCACACCTCCGCCGACGAACGCGGCCAAGTCTATATTCCGCTGGTCAACTGGCTGCTGATGCTTGCCACCATCGGCCTCGTACTGGCTTTCGGTTCCTCCGACCGGCTGGGTGCCGCCTATGGCCTGTCGGTGTCGGCCGATATGGCGATCACCACCTTGCTCGCCGCCGTTGTCGCCTGGCACCACGGGCAATCGGCATGGCGCATTGCGATTCTGGCTGTCGGCTTGTGGGTGGTCGACTGGGCTTTTCTCGGCGCCAATCTGTTCAAGTTTGCCGATGGTGGCTGGTATCCGGTGCTGGTCGGCGTGCT
>CBDTZF010000202.1:0-5025 GCA_965364825.1 uncultured Rhodocyclaceae bacterium
CGAAGCGCTGTTGCCCTGGAATCTGCATGCCATGGATTTAGCCACCGAAACCAGCAGCTGAATAGCCTGGGGTTTATGGACCGCTTAACAATTATTGTCGGCGTCGTAGAGCTACGGCCTCGAGAATGCCTTTGGCATCAAGATGCGCGTTTGCGGTGAGCTGGCGTTGTTCGCCGTGGTCGATGAATACGTCGCCATAGCCAAGCCGCAGTGTGCGCACGGGATGGGGCGCGCGTTCCAGGGCGCGGTGGACCTCCGCGCCGGCCCCACCAATGACCGCGTTTTCCTCGACTGTGACGATGAATTCGTGTGTCTCGGCGAGTTCGAGTACCAACGCATCATCCAAAGGTTTAACGAAACGCATGTTAACCACCGTGGCGTTTAGCGTTTCGCCGGCCTCCATGGCGGCAGGCACGGTCGCGCCGAAGGCGAGCAACGCGACTTTCGCGCCCTGTCGCAGGATCTCGCCCTTGCCAATTTCGTACGCTGTCATTTTCGCGGTTGGTGTGACGCCCGTGCCGGCTCCACGTGGGTAACGAACAGCGGCGGGGCCGTTGTGGCAATACGCGGTGTACAGCATCTGCCGGCATTCGTTCTCATCGGCAGGGGCCATGATGAGCATGTTGGGAATGCAGGTGAGGTACGACAAGTCGTAGGCGCCGTGATGGGTGGCGCCATCGGCGCCGACCAGACCGGCGCGGTCGATGGCGAATACGACGGGCAGATTTTGCAACGCAATGTCGTGAATGAGCTGATCGTAAGCGCGCTGGAGAAAGGTTGAATAGATGGCGACGACCGGCTTGATGCCTTCGGTCGCAAGGCCGGCCGCGAACGTGAGCGCATGTTGTTCGGCGATGCCGACGTCAAAGTAGCGGTCCGGAAATTCTGCGGCGAATCGGACGAGGCCCGAGCCCTCGCGCATCGCAGGCGTAATGGCAACGACGCGCTCATCTTGCGCTGCAATATCGCAGATCCAGTCGCTGAACACGCTGGTATACGTGGGCTTGCTCGCCTTCTTCGTTGTGCTGATGCCCTGTGTGTGATCGAATTTAGATACGCCGTGATAGAGAATCGGATCCGCTTCAGCGAGCTTGTAGCCCTGTCCCTTGCGTGTGACGATGTGCAGAAACTGTGGGCCCTTCTGATTGCGCAGGCTGTGAAGCGTCGGGAGCAGGGCGTCGAGATCGTGGCCGTCGATCGGTCCGATGTAGTTGAAACCGAACTCCTCGAACAGTGTTCCCGGCGTGACCATGCCCTTCACATGCTCCTCGAAGCGACGGGCGAAATCGAGCATCGGCGGGGCGACCTTGAGCACCGTTCTACCCGCTTTGCGTGCCGCGTTGTAGGTCGGCATTAGGCGCGCGAGGATTTGCGTCAGAGCCCCCACCGGTGGCGAAATCGACATCTCATTGTCGTTGAGGATCACGAGCAGTCGGGTGTCGTCAGTGTTTCCGGCATTGTTGAGGGCTTCGAAGGCCATACCGGCCGAAAGTGCGCCATCCCCAATGACAGCAATTGCGTGGCGGTCCTTGCCCTGATGGCGTGCCGCGATGGCCATGCCGAGCGCGGCGGAGATTGAGGTCGAGGAGTGCGCGGTGCCGAAGGTGTCGTATTCACTTTCGCTGCGACGTGGAAATCCCGAGATGCCGCCGTACTGGCGCAGCGTGGCCATCTGCTCGCGTCGGCCGGTCAGGATCTTGTGGCCATACGTCTGGTGGCCGACGTCCCATACAATCCGGTCTTCCGGTGTATTGAAGGTGTAGTGCAGCGCGATTGTCAGTTCAACCGTGCCGAGATTGGACGACAAATGACCGCCAGTCCGCGATACCGATTCGATCAGAAACTGCCGCAACTCGTCGGCCAGCGCCGGCAGTTGCTTTTTGTCCAGCACACGCAACTCGGCGGGTGAGTTGATTGTCGTGAGTAGCGGGTATTCGGTGGAAATGGGAGCGTTCATGGATTCGGTTAAAAACGGCGACGCGCGATGTAGCGGACCAAGCCCCGCAGCAGGTCCGCTTTTTCGTCAAGGTGGGCAAGGGCGTCCATCGCTTCAGTCTCCAGTTCCTGGCTCAATCGGCGGGCTTCGTCCACGCCAAGTAGCGTGACGTAAGTCGGCTTGTCGTTGTCGGCGTCTTTCCCGGCCGTTTTGCCCAATGTCGCAGTGTCTGCCTCGGTGTCCAGAATGTCATCGACGACCTGAAAAAGCAGGCCGACCCGTTTGGCGTAGGCGTCAAGTCCCTGGAGCGCAACTGAATCGAGCGTTTCGCCGCACTGGGCGCCAAGCCTGACCGATGCGCGTATCAATGCGCCGGTCTTGTGAATATGCATCACCTCCAGGGCTTCGCGACTGAGCGACTGCCCAACCGACTGGAGGTCGATTGCCTGACCGCCTGCCATGCCGCGCGAGCCGGCGGCGATTGCCAGATGATGCACCATGTCGAGTTGGCGTGCGCTGTCGGCGAGCAAACCCGGTTGTGCAAGTTTGGCGAACGCGAGCGATTGCAGCGCGTCACCCACCAACAGCGCGGTCGCCTCGTCATACTCGACGTGCACGGTGGGTTTTCCGCGCCGCAAGCTGTCGTCATCCATGCATGGCATGTCGTCATGCGCAAGCGAATACGCGTGGATGAGTTCGACCGCACACGCAACATGATCCAGCACCTCCGGCGCTGCGCCGGACACGGCGCCTGCGGCGTGAACGAGCAATGGACGTACCCTTTTGCCGCCTTCGAGAGTGGCGTAGCGCATGGCTTCGTGAAGGCGGTCCGGCACCACGTCGAGTGGCGGCAGGCTTGCGGTGAGGGTGCGCTCGGTGCGCGCCTGAACGCTGCGCATCCAGCCTTGGAAATCAGCCTCGGTCATGACTCTTCCGGGCGTTCCTGATCGGGGTGCAGTGTCTGGATGCGGGCCTCCGCGTTAGACAGCGTCTGCTGGCAGAAACGCAGCAGTGCAACGCCGTTTTGATACTGGTCGAGCGCGTCTTCGAGCGGTAATTCGCGCGATTCCATTGCGGCAACGATTTCTTCCAGTTGCGCCATCGCGGTTTCAAAGTTCTTGGGAGGTTTCGGCGTCTTTGCCATGAGTTGAAGCGCACGTCATCCAAAGGCGGAAAAATACCCGAATGCACCGGGTGCGGTCAAACCCGTGTTTCGCCATAATTCTACGTTACCCGTTGTTTTATTGGACATTTTGGCACTTAGTGGAGGTTCGTGGATATCCGCCATCGGATCGAATAATCACCTGATACAGGCAACGGCACAACTTCCCGTGTCGTGGTATTTCGACGAAAGAATTTTCGCACAGGAACAGCGCCTGCTGTTTGACGACGGGCCGGGCTATATCGGCCACGAACTGATGGTGCCGGCGGTGAACGACTACCGCTCGCTCGACTGGCAAGATCACGCCAGCCTATTGGTTCGATCCGCTGACGGCGTGTTTGAACTGTCCAACATCTGCCGCCACCGCCAGGCCGTGATGCTCGAGGGGTGCGGCAACGCGGAGCGTATCGTGTGCCCGCTGCATCGCTGGACCTACGACAATCGTGGCACGCTGCTGGGGGCGCCCTCCCTGTCTCAACCTCGACCGGAAACCGCTCGAAAATTGGCGCGGTCTGCTGTTTCACGGTCCGCGATCGGCCGCGTCGGGTCTCGCGAGTATGACGGCAGCACGTGATTTCGACTTCTCCGGGTTCAAGCTCGATCGCGTAGAGCACCATCAGTGCAACTACAACTGGAAGACCCCCATCGAGGTGTATCTCGGGGATCACCACGTTGTCCCCTTCCATGCCGGCCTGGGCGGGTTTGTCGACTACGACCAGCTCGACTGGCAATTCGGCGAATGGTATTCGGTGCAGCGCGTCGGCATAACCTCGCTGTCCAAACCGGGCACCGCGGCCTACCAGCGCTGGCATGCCGCGGTGCAGGATGTTTGCCAAGGTGAGGCGCCGCCGCAGGGTGCCATCTGGATGTTGTATTACCCGAATATCATGGTTGAGTGGTATCCACAGGTGCTGGTGGTGAGCACCTTGATTCCGACCGATGTTGACAAGACGACCAACTTCGTCGAGTTCTACTATCCGGAAGAGATCATGGAGTTCGAACGTGAATTCGTCGACGCGGCGCATGCCGCCCGCATGGAAACCGCGATTGAAGACGACGAGATCGCCGAGCGGATGGATCGTGGCCGCCTGGTGCTGTTCCGACAGGGGCTAAACGAGGTCGGCCCGTACCAGTCACCGTATGAAGGCGGCATGCTCCATTTCCACGAGTTCTATCGGCGCATCATGGGGCCGCACATCGAGCGCTGAGTCGGCAAAGAAACGGGGCAGTCACAGCCCTGTTTCTTTTTCAACGCTTTCTTTTCGACGGACCTTATTCGGCGGAACCGACCAACGAGCGAGGCAACGGAAAGGTCACGTTCTCGTCCGCGCCCTCAAGGGTACGAACCGAGCGTGCGCCCATCGATTTGATGCGATCAATCACTTCGGTGACGAGCACTTCGGGCGCCGAAGCACCGGCCGTTACGCCCACCCGTCGGGCGCCGTCAAGCCATGCCGGATCGATCGCCCCCGCATTGTCCACCAGGTAGGCCGGCACGCCGCGCAGCTCGGCCACTTCACGCAGCCGGTTGGAATTGGAGCTGTTGCGTGAGCCGACGACCAGCACCAGGTCGACCTGCGGCGCCATGAATTTGACCGCGTCCTGGCGGTTCTGCGTGGCGTAGCAGATGTCATCCTTTTTGGGTCCGACGATCGACGGGAAGCGCACCTTCAAAGCATTGACAATCACCGCCGCATCATCGACCGACAGCGTCGTTTGCGTCACATAGGCAAGCTGTTCGGGATCTTTGACCACCAGGTGGGCGACGTCTTCAGCGCGCTCTGCAAGGTGAATGCCGTCACGCACCTGACCCATGGTGCCCTCGACCTCCGGATGGCCCTTGTGGCCGATCATGATGATCTCGCGGCCCTGCTTGCGCATGCGCGAAACCTCGAGATGTACCTTGGTGACCAGCGGACAGGTGGCG
>CBDTZF010000203.1:0-5013 GCA_965364825.1 uncultured Rhodocyclaceae bacterium
AGAACGGCCTGTATCGGCTGGACCCGGCACAGGATTCACTGCAGGCCATACACAACGCCGACGGAACCCCGTTCATGAGCGATGTCTTCACGGTCGCGCCAGGCCCGGATCAGAGCTTGTGGGTCGGCACGGTCAAGGGGCTGTATCGCATGAAGTCGCACGACAACGCCTTTGAAGCCGTGCACAGCGTCGAAGGTGCGGGGCTCGGCAACCCCGTCGTGATCGGTTTGCTGTGGGCGGCGGACGAAACGCTGTGGCTCGATACCGCCGTCGCGGGCTTGCACCACATGCTGTCGTGGGACGGCAAGATCGCCCGCTTCGACCACGTCAGCGAGCGGCACGGCATCGTCAGCAGGCCGTTTGGAGCCAACCTCCTGCAAGATGCCAGGGGACGCATCTGGACCCAGCAATATGTCTACGATCCACTGACCGACCACCTGACCGAACTCACCGCGGCGGACGGCGTTGACATCGGAACGCCGTGGTTCTTCTCGTTTGCAAAAACGCAGGATGGACGATTCCTCTTCGGCGGCAGCAAAGGGCTGCTGGTCGTCAAGCCGGAAAATTTCGACACCTCCTCTTATGCGCCGCCGATCGTGCTGACGCGGCTGCGCATCGACAATATTCGCGGAAATTTGGGGAGACTCGCCACCGGACTCACGATTGCACCGGACGAGCAAGGGTTCAGCGTGGAGTTTGCAGCGCTTGATTACACGGCGCCGTCCCGCTTGCGATATGCCTACCAGCTCACTGGCGTCGATGCAAAGTGGATAAAGAGTGGGGCGGACCTGCGCACCGCAAGCTACGGCAACCTGAGCCCCGGGCACTACACCCTGAAGGTCAGGGCCACCAATCATCAAGGGGTCTGGAATCCACAGGCGCTGGAACTGGCCGTGACGGTGTTGCCGGCCTGGTGGGAGACCTGGTGGTTTCGCGTTTCTGCGCTGCTGGCGCTGGCGGGTTTGCTGTACGCCACCGTCCAGTTTCGAACTCGCCACCTGAAAAGACGTCAGCTGGAACTGGAGCAGAAAGTTTACGAGCGCACCGCCGCCCTGAACGAAGCCAGCCTGACGGACCCGCTCACAGGCATGCGCAACCGCCGATATCTGTCCACCCGGATCAAGTCGGATACCGACTTAGCGGTTCGACGTTATCAAAGCCACGCACGCAACCGCGCCGAGCTACCGGCGGACGCTGATTTGATCTTTTTCCTGATCGACATCGATCATTTCAAGCACGTGAATGATGTGCTTGGCCACGCGGCGGGCGACGCTGTCTTGATGCAAATGCGGGAGCGATTTGCAGCGGTTTTTCGTGAAACCGATTACATGGTCCGCTGGGGTGGTGAAGAATTCCTGATTGTGGCGCGGGCCACCTCGCGTGATCACGCTTCCGATCTGGCCGAACGCGCCCGTCAGGCGGTTGGCACGCGTCCCTTCGTGCTGGCGGATGGGCAAACGCTCCTTAAGACGTGCTCCATCGGATTTGCCTGTTTTCCCTTGTGCACTCGAGCGCCCGCTACGTTGACCTGGAGCGAAACCGTGATGTTGGCCGACAAGGCCTTGTATTGCGCCAAGCAGCGCGGTAGAGATGGCTGGATGGGCTTGAAGCACGCTGGCGTGCTGAGTCCCGACTCGGTGCGCACGCTGTTGCTCGCGAGCGATTTTTCGAGCGAGTCTGGCTTGGCAATGGAACAGTCGCATCCAAGCGCCTCCTCGCCGAATTCTCCAGGCGCCCGCGCTCGCCCGGTAAGCGACTAACGTTGTTGCTGGTCTCGTCAGAGCGCGACGTTTATTCGCCGACGGGCATCGCATCATTCGGCCATTGCTCGGTGCAATACTGCTGACGCCTATTGCACCCAACGACCCTGATCGGCACACAGTTTGTAGGCAGGATGGGCCGACGGCGTTATCCGATCGGGGCAATCGCGTTAATTGCGATTCCGCGTAGATTGGGCGGAATCGCAATTCATGCAATGGCCCTGATTCCGCGCCGCACGCCTGCGGGTATCCGACGCCATGCGATAGAATCCTGTCTTTGGCCCCCTGCCCGCTCAATGACCCAGGCTGCCGCACGCGCTCCCTTTGTTGCATGCTCACCCGCCTGGGCTGCGATGCCAGCGATCGTGCTGACGCTCGGCGCATTGGCGCTTTGGCAGACGGACGCCAACATCCCCCTGTTTCTCACGCTCAATGCGGCGGCTGGCATTCTGCCGGATGCTGCGTGGGCGCTCATCACAGATTTGGGCAGCACGCTGTCGGTGGGCGCACTACTCGCGCTGTGCCTCTTGCGCGCACCGCAATTGGCGGCGGCGGGATTGCTCTCGTGGCCGGCCGGCATCGTACTGGTGCGAGGCCTCAAGGCCTGGCTTGCGCATCCGCGGCCGGCGGGCATGCTGCCAACCGGAGATTTTCATCTCATCGGGCCGGTGCTGACGCAGAACAGCTTTCCTTCGGGTCACGCCGCGACCGCCTTTGCTTTGGCGGCGGCCGTGCTGTGTTCGCTGGACCCGAAGAATCGCTTGCGCTGGGGTCTGCCGTTGGTGCTGGGCGCGATGCTGATCGGGCTATCGCGTATCGCCGTCGGTGCGCACTGGCCGCTGGACGTGCTGAGTGGCGCTGCGATCGGCTGGCTGTGCGGCGCGTTCGGTGCCTGGTGGGCGCAGCGCTGGCGCTTCTGGCAAGCGCATCGGGGGTTGATCGCGCTTTCGATGATCGGGCTTGTCGCAGGTATTGCGCGGATTTTTGTCGATTCGGGCTATGTCGTGGCGCGCCCGGAGGCGATAGCACTCGGCGCGATGGCTTGCGTCGCAGCGGCCACCTGCCTGATGCGGGCATTGCGCGCATGAAACTGTTCAAGCGCGCCTTCGCCGTGCTGGTGTCGCTGGCCTTGCTGGCGTGGATCGTCGCGCAAGGCCAATGGACGGCCTTGGGCGACGGGTTACGGTCATTGCCGCCTGCCACGGTGCTGATCGCGGCGCTGGGATTCGCGCTGAGCTATGTGCTGCGGGCGCTGCGCGTGTGGGACGAATTCCGTCATGACGGCGCGGGCCGCTTCGGCGCCTGCCTGCGTATCGTGTTGATGCACAACGCGATGGTGAATATCGTGCCCTTTCGCGGCGGCGAAGCGGCCTTTCCGCTGCTGCTGCGGCGAACCTTCGGCACGCCGCTGGGGCGTGCGGTGGCATCGCTGTTCTGGTTCCGTCTGCAGGATGCGTTCGTGGTGTTGTGCCTGGCCTTGCTGGTGTGGCCCGGCCTGCCGCCGTTGTTGCGTGTGCTGGGCGTCGGCGGCGTCGTGGCGCTCGCGGTTTGGCTGCCGCGCTGGGCGCGTCGCGCGCACGACTGGCACGATGGATCACCCTGGCATGCCCGCCTGGCGCGAGTACGCGACGCCTTTGCTGACTCCACCCGACATGCGCGCTTCGGATGGCTGTGGACGATTGCCAACTGGTCGGTCAAACTGGCTGCACAGGCATGGTTGCTGTCGGTGGTCGTGGATCGTGCAATACCCGTCGGCGCGGCCGGCGCGCTGGGTGCTGAACTCGCCGCCATCTTGCCGATTCAGGGCGTGGCCGGCTTTGGCACCTACGAAGCCGGTGCCGCGGCGGCCATGATTCCGCACGGTGTGACGGTCGAAACGGGCCTTCAGGCGGCATTGGTGCTTCATCTGTTTGTGATCGCGTGCGCCAGCCTGGCCGGCGCACTGGCTTGGTTGTACAACCGCATGCGCGGCCAAACGACGTATTCCGAACCTACAAAAAAACCCGACATTCCATGAAAAAAGACCCCCTGCCCCACGCCGAACCGGAAATTCCCGACGATCTGCCCGAACACACGTTGTCGATTGTCGTGCCGATGTACAACGAGGCGGAAAACGTCGAGCCGCTGCTCGCGCGCATCCATCTCGCGCTTGGCCCCTATCCGTGGCCTTGGGAAGTCCTGTTGGTCGATGACGGCAGCAGCGATGGCACGCTGGCTGAACTCGAACGCGGCGCCGAGGCCTATGGGCCGCATGTGCGCGTGGTCGGCCTGGTGCGCAACTACAAACAGACGGCCGCCATGCAGGCCGGACTCGACGCCGCCCGCGGCACGGTGATCGCCACCATGGACGGCGACCTGCAGAATGACCCGATCGATATTCCACGTCTGGTCGGCCGACTGCTCAACGAGGATCTCGATCTGGTTGCCGGCTGGCGCAAGAACCGGCAGGACGCGCTGCTGTTGCGCAAGATTCCTTCACGCATTGCCAACCGGCTGATCGCCCGCTTGACCGGCGTGCGTCTGCGCGATTATGGCTGCAGCCTCAAGATTTTCCGTGGCAGCGCGATCAAGAGGGTGCGCCTGTACGGCGAAATGCACCGCTTTATCCCCGCCTGGCTAGCCACCGTGACGACGCCAAAACGTATCGCGCAGGAACCGGTGCGCCACCATGCGCGCATTTTCGGCGAGTCGAAATATGGCATCTCGCGCACCTTCCGGGTGGTGCTCGATCTGGTCTTCGTTTATTTCTTTATGCGCTACCGCACCCGGCCAGGGCACTTTTTCGGCGGCATCGGAATCGTGCTCGGCGCGGTGGGCGGGCTGATCCTCGCCTATCTCGCCGGGATCAAAATCTTCATGGGAGAGTCGATCGGCACACGGCCTTTGCTGTTCGGCGGCTTCTTTCTGGTCATCGCCGGCGTGCAGATGGTGACCTCGGGGGTGCTCGCCGAGATGCTGGCACGTGTGTATTTCGAATCCGGCGAGTCTAAACCGTATCTTGCACGCCCGGCCGAGGCGCTTCCGGCCGATCAGGGCTGGGCGCGACTAGAGGACACCCGTGCATGAGTGAGGTGAGCGGGCGTTGGCTGCGCCCGATCGGCTGGCTGGTGCTGGCGCTGCCACTGTTCGCATTTCTGGTTCGCCTGGGCGCCGCGCCGCTGTTCGATGTCGACGAAGGCGCGTTTTCCGAGGCGACGCGCGAGATGTTCGAACGCGGCGATTTCCTGTCGACTTACCTCGATGGCGAAAACCG
>CBDTZF010000204.1:0-4993 GCA_965364825.1 uncultured Rhodocyclaceae bacterium
TGCTGGTCAGCGTGCGCCTTGGCGCGGTATATCGGCCGGAGAAGGTCGGAAATCCGGACTTCACCGTGAACTTCCCGTTTGTCCGCCGCCATGAGGGGCAGCCCGACCGGATCATCAAACCGCTGTACCTCGCTCAGGAAGACACCACCAAACTGCTGACGCATGGCGGGCAATGGGTAGATAAGGTTCGCCGGCTGCAGAGGCGCAATGCGCTACCGAACGCAGTGCTGTTCCCGCTGCAGGCGCCGCTGCACGAAACCAAGGCGTATCAGGCCTATGACGAGATCCGGGAAGATCTGCTGGCGGTCGGCGTAGCCGTTGTCTCAGCAAACGATGAATCATCCATCCTTGAATTTGCGTCAGCGTGAGCGGCTGCGGCGGCTTGCCGGCCGACGTCCGCTGCGCCGGACAGGTGTCTCGTACGCGGCTGACTCGGACGCCGCCTGATCTGGCAAATTGGTGCCGTCGCGGCGGTAGTAAACCGGCGCCGATAGCCGACCCAGCCCGTAGGGCGGATGAGCCGTAGGCGTTATCCGCCGTATGAAGACCGTAGCCAAGCGAACAGGTTTGCGATCTGTTCGAAAACGAATTGCAACCCGGATTTGACGAATCGCCATTCGGCGGAATGCGCTTCGCTATTCCGCCCTACGCGAGCTTTGGCCCGCGCGAATCATATTGATGCCCGTTGCGAAGCGTTCTATGCCCCCTACAAACTCAGTTCGCTATGCGAGCCGAGGCGGACGAGCTGCAACACGTCGTCATCCCGTTTGCGGTAAATCAACACTAGATCCGGGCGGACATGACAATCCCGATGGTCGCTCAAGTCGCCCGTCAGGGCGTGATCACGATGCTTCGCCGCCAGCGGCTGGTCGTTCGCCAACGTCGTAACGATCGTAACGAAACTCGTTTGGAGTGCCTTTCGATGCGCGCCCCTGGATTCGCGTTTCAAATCTCGCTTGAACTGCTTGGTCTGCTCAATCGTCCGCATCAAGCGTCGCTTGCAGTTCGTCAAGCGTCACAGCTTCCGAGTCACCGCGGCGCGCAGCCTTCATCGCCTTGACGGTGGCGATGTTGGGCACGAGCGGCTCAAACGGCAGCGCACCTTCACGTGCGACTCGCGTCAGCATCATGCGCATTGCGTCCGATATGGTCAGTCCCATCGCCGCCAGTACGGCGTCGGCTTCTTCTTTTATGTGCGCGTCGATGCGTGCACGGACAACTGCGTTCTCAGCCATGGATTCATCCTCCAATTCATGAGCTACATTGTAGCCCAAATGCGCTCATGAAAGCGTGTCAATCCATCTCCGAATCCAACCCACGCTCAGCCATTTCGGCCGCCCGCAACATGGCGCGCGCCTTGTTGCGCGTCTCCATCCATTCGGCGTCGGGGTCGGAATCGGCGACGATGCCGCCGCCGGCCTGCACGTGCAGCATGCCGTCCTTGAGCACCGCGGTGCGGATGTTGATGCACAGGTCCATGTCGCCGTGAAAACCGATGTAGCCGGAGGCGCCGGCATACATGCCGCGCTTGACCGGTTCGAGCGAATCGATGATTTCCATCGCCCGCACCTTGGGCGCACCCGACACCGTGCCGGCGGGGAAGGAGGCACGCAGCACCGCCAGTGCATTGAGGCCGTCGCGCAGTTTGCCTTCTACATTCGACACGATATGCATGACGTGCGAATAGCGCTCGATGGAGAACTGTTCGGTCACCTCGACCGTGCCGGTCTGCGCCACGCGGCCGACGTCGTTGCGGCCCAGGTCGAGCAGTTGCACATGCTCGGCGCGCTCCTTTTCGTCGGACAGCAAATCCTTTTCGAGTGCCAGGTCTTCTTCCATGGTGGCGCCGCGCGGGCGCGTGCCGGCGATCGGCCGCAGCGTGACCTTGTCGTCTTCGAGGCGCACCAGAATTTCGGGCGAGGCGCCGACCACATGAAAATCCTCGAAGTTGAAGAAGAACATGTAGGGCGAGGGGTTGAGCGTGCGGATGGCGCGATACAGCGCCAGCGGCGAGGCGGCAAAGGGCTTGCTCATGCGCTGCGAGATCACCGCCTGCATGATGTCGCCTTCGACGATGTACTCCTTGACGCGGCGCACCGCGGCTTTGTAGGCGTCTTCACCGAAATTCGACACTTCGGGCTGGGGTTCGGCGCGCACGTCGTCGGGAATGTTGACCGGCGCGCGCAGTTTTTCGAGCAATTCCTTGAGGCGGCGCTGCGCGCGGCGAAACGCGCGCGGCACTTCGGGCTCGGCATAGACTACCAGCGTGAGCTTGCCGGAAAGATTGTCGACGATCGCGATTTCTTCGGACAGCAACAGCAGGATGTCGGGCGTACCGAGCGGATCGTCGAGCTTGGTGCCGGCCAGCCGCGGCTCGATGTAGCGCACCGTGTCGTAGCCGAAGCAGCCGACCAGCCCGCCAGCGAAGCGTGGCAGACCGTCGCGCGGCGGCACCTTGATGCGCTCCATGAACTCGGCCACGTAGTTGAGCGGATCGCCGTAGTCGCGCCGCTCGACCAGGCGGTTGCCGGTGAGCAGCAGCGCGGAACGCTCGTACACTTCGATGCGCGTGTTGGCCGCCAGGCCGATCATGGAATAGCGGCCGAAGCGTTCGCCGCCCTGCACCGATTCGAGCAGGTAGGTGTACGGCTCGTTGGCGAGTTTCAGGTAGATGGATAAGGGGGTGTCGAGATCGGCAAAGGTCTCGAGCGTGACCGGAATGCGATTATAGCCTTGCGCGGCCAGCGCGTTGAATTCGGCTTCGAGCATGATGACTCCACGGGTGCCCGCTCGCGCGGGGGATTCGAAAAGGGGTTTGCGCGGGCCTGGGCTACCCGCGAACGATCAGTGGCGGTGACGCCACGACCATGACCGCCAGCCGCGCAAACTGGCGATCGCGCCATTGCGGACTGAGGCAAACTCCTTGCGAATTGTCGGGCTCGGGTGGATCACGTCGGTTGTATTTCAGGGTTGGGGAACAGGTAACAAAGCGGCTCAGCGCACGGCCTGCGGGCCGATCAAGTCAAGCAATTCGGTCGCGTTGGATAGTAGCCCATCGCAATCGATAGTGTCCACCGGGACACCTTCCGAGTACCCGTAAGTCATGAGCACCACGGGGCAGCCGGCCGCACGGGCAGAGGCCGCGTCGTTGGTCGAATCACCGACCATGAGCGCACGCGCCGTATGCACGCCCAACTGCTGGCAGGCATGTTCGAGCATGCCCGGATGGGGCTTCTTGTGAGCCAGCGTATCGCCGCAGACGACGACCGGGAAAAACCCTGCCAGGCCGTTCATTTCAAGCAGCGGCAGCGTGAAATCCGTGGCCTTGTTGGTCACGCAGGCCAACGGCAGCTTCATCGCGCTCAGGCCGGCCAGCGTCTCGACGATGCCGGGATAGATCGTTGCGTGAACACCGTTAGTCGCACGGTAATGGCGCTCGAAAATCGCGACGGCGGCGTCGAAAGCGTCGCTGCCGATCGCCGGGTCGGCCAGGCAGCGCTCTATCAGTTTGGGGATACCCTTGCCGACGAAGCGCCGTATCTCTTCGGGTGAACGCGTCGAGCGTTGCAGTTCCACCAGCATACGTATTGCGGCTTCGGCGATGTCGTCAATGGTGTCGAGTAGCGTGCCGTCCAGATCGAACAGTACGGCATCGACGTTGAAGCGCGTCGTCATGCGCTCCCCACATCGGCCAGCGCCTGACGCATGGCGGCAATCACGGTGTCGTAGCGGTTCGGATCGGATTCGCGCCCGGCCCCGAATACCGCCGAACCGGCCACGAAGGTGTCGGCACCGGCGCGCGCGATCTCGGCGATGTTGTCCGCCTTCACGCCGCCATCGACCTCGAGCATGATGCGCCGGCCGGTGCGCGCTTCGTAGGCATCAAGCCGGGCGCGTGCGGCACGCAGTTTATCGAGCGTTTCGGGGATGAACTTCTGCCCGCCGAAGCCGGGGTTCACGCTCATCAACAACACCAGGTCGAGCTTGTCCATAACATAATCGAGGTGGTTCAGCGGCGTGGCTGGGTTGAACACCAGACCCGCCTGACAGCCCGATTCGCGAATCAGGCCAAGCGTGCGGTCGATGTGCTCCGAGGCTTCCGGATGAAACGTAATCGAGTTGGCGCCAGCCCGGGCGAAATCCGGGATGATGCGATCGACCGGCTTGACCATCAGATGCACGTCGATCGGCGCCTCGGTGTGCGGGCGGATGGCCTCGCACACCAGCGGTCCGATGGTCAGGTTGGGCACATAGTGGTTGTCCATCACATCGAAATGAATCCAGTCGGCGCCGGCCGCAACCACCTGCCTCACCTCCTCGCCCAGACGCGCAAAATCGGCGGACAGCAGACTGGGGGCAATGCGATACATGGGAACTCCGCGAAGATGATCGACAAGAGCGCCATTCTAGCGCCACCGCCCTGCGCCCGCTTGCAGCGGCCCGCGGATTGGGATTCAATGCCTTATTGAAATCTCGCGCACTCGACCCCGCCTGCCTGCCATGACTGCAAACGATCCTGTCTATAGCATCGAAGTGACCGCTGCTTCCTTCTACCTCGTGGAGCAGTCCGATCCCGATGACGATCACTATGTTTTCGCCTATCGCATCACGCTGAAGAACACCGGATCGGTCACCGCGCAACTGATCAGCCGCCACTGGATCATCACCGACGGCAATGGCGATCAGCAGGAAGTGCGCGGCCTCGGCGTGGTCGGCGAACACCCCGAGCTGGCGCCCGGCGAGAGCTTCGAATACACCAGCGGCTCGTCACTGTCGACGCCGGTCGGCTCGATGCGTGGCACCTACCAGATGGTCGCCGCCGACGGCGAGAACTTCGAAGCCGAGATTCCCGAATTCGCCCTCTTGGTGCCCAACGTGTTGCACTGAGCTGTAAACCGATCATGTCGCTGCGTCACAGCTACACGCTGATTGCGCCGATCTATGATCTTGTGATCGCGTCGGCAACGCGATCGGCGCGCATCAAGAGCATCGC
>CBDTZF010000205.1:0-4987 GCA_965364825.1 uncultured Rhodocyclaceae bacterium
TCTTGCTTAAACACGGTCCGCTCGACGACGCCGAATGGCGCACGATGCGTCGCCATCCGGAAGACGGGCATCGCATTGTGAGTTGTCTGCCGGGCATGGCACTGGCGGCCGATATTGTGCTCTGTCATGAAGAGCGTTTCGACGGCAGCGGATATCCGCGTGGGCTGCGTGGAGAGAGGATTCCAATCAAGGCGCGACTGTTTGCCGTCATCGACACTCTCGATGCGATGACTTCGGATCGTTCGTATCGCCCGGCGCAATACTTCAGTGCGGCCAGCGCCGAAATCCGGCGCGCGGCCGGAAGTCAGTTTGATCCACTCGCTGTTGCTGCGATGGTCGCCGAGGCGTCGGTGCTACGCCAGATGGTGAGCATGAAATGCATGCAAGCCGTCCCGCCGAGCGTTTTAATCTGACCGCCGCAAGCCGCTTTCAGCGAATTCCCGTCTCACGCTGGTGCATGCGCACGTAGGCGGTGATGTGCGCGACATCATCGGGGGTCAGACCTTCAACCGGTTTCATGTCGCCGAATTTCCAGTGATGGGCGCGTGCGCCGTTCTTCACCGCCAGTTGGAAGGCGATGTCCGCGTGGTGCGAGGGCTCGTAAATCTTGTGCAGTAGGGGAGGGCCCTTGTCGCTGCCCTTGAGGTCAGCGCCGTGACACGAGGCACAGTTTTTCTCGAACAGCGGTTTGCCCATGTTCGGGTTCGGCATCAGACCCGGCGAGGGATTGGGAATCTCCATGCCCTGAGCCAGTGCGCCGCCGGCAAGCAGTGCGGCGACCAGGAACATGGTGGTGTTTCTAAGCATTTGACGCTCCGTGTAAATCAGTCGTTGGCCTGGCGCGAACCCGACAGTAGGTCTGCGGTGCGATCCGGGCCGGCGCATTCCTTTCGGCGGCCGCCGTTCATTGGCCGCGAGACGGCGGTGCCTGCGCGAAGCACCGCCGTCTCAGGACACTAATTCATTGGCATTTGTTTCCCGCCGGCGGGCGGCATCATTCGCTCCATCATCATCTGCATCATGTCCATGCGCTGCTCCATCTGGCGCATGCGCTGGGCCGATTGATCGGTTTGGCCGCCCATCATTCCCGTCATGCCGCCACCGGACATCATCGGGCAGCCGGCCATGCCGGCCTGCATGCCCTGCGCCATGCGCATGTTGGCTTGCATGGTTTGCATGTGTTCGGCCATTGCAGCAGTTCGCTCCTCGTCGGTCTTCGCGTCAGCGATGCGGGCCAGTTGAGCCTGCATCTTGGTTGCGTTCTCCTGCATGCGCTTCATCATTGCGTCGCTGTCGGCTGGCGTTGCAGTTGTTGCTTGCTGATCGAGGTGATGTTCCGAAGCGGCAAAGGCGGGGGTGCCAACTGCGAGCGACAGGGCGACCAAGGGAATGGCAAGGGCTTTCATGGTGCTTCTCCGGTTGAATAAACTCTCACATGTTAGGCGCCGTATACCCACGGGAGCCTGACGGTGCGATGACAATGTTGTCAGATTTACGGCCGAGCGCTTCGCCCACGCCCCTACATTGCGGTATCAATAGGGCCACTTGCATGGTCTGCAAGCGGCTGCAGGGATCAGCAAACACGACTGAGAAATGGTCAGCCGAGCAGACTGACGACTAATCAGTCACCGTCACCTTGGCGACCATGCCGGCTTCGAGGTGACCCGGAACGAGGCAGGCGAAGTCCACCGTGCCCGGCGTGTCGAAGGTCCACACCAGTCCGCCGCGTTGCCCCGCCTTGAGGGTGATCATGTTCGCCTCCTGATGCTTCATGTCGGGCATCTGGCGCATCATTTCGGCGTGTTCCTTGAGCTCCTCCATCGAGCCGATCACCATTTCGTGGGTCATCTTGCCGGTGTTCTTGGTGAAGAAACGCACCGTTTCGCCGGCCTTGACCGTGATTTCGTCGGGGATGAAGTGCATCGAGTCATCCATGGTTACGGTAATTGTCCGTGTCACGTCGGCTGCGTTGCCCGGCCTGCCGACGCCGGCGTCATGGCCTTTGTCATGCGTGTCGCCGTGGATTTCCTTCATGTCGTGACCACCGTCGTGGCCACCCGCATGGTCACCGGCGGCAAGCGCGAGCGGTGTGAGCAGTGAAAATGCGATCAGGGTCAGAGTTTTTTTCATGTTGTGAGTCTCCAGGGGTACAAATTTGTCAGGGTTGTTTGCATGATCTAGAACCAGAAGCGCACGCCGACCATGTAGCGTGTCTCACGCGTCGACGCACCTTCATCGCGCGCGAAATCGGCGGTCTGGCCGAATTTATTCGACGACTCGACACCGATGTAGGGCGCGAACTGGCGCGAGAATTCATAGCGAAGTCTCACGCCGAAGCTCGCGTCGGTGAGGCCGCTGCCAATGCCATTGGCGCGATCCGACTTGCCGTTCAAAGCCAGTTCCACGCGCGGCTGAAGCACCAATCGCTGCGTAATGAGTAGTTCGTATTCCGCTTCCAGGTGGAGGGCAGTGCGGCCGTTGCCGCCGACATAGGCGGTGGCATCCAGTTCGAACCAGTAGGGGGCCAAACCTTGCACGCCGAGCGCCAGCCAGTTGCGGTCGGGGCCCTCGCCGGTATCGTGACGTACGCCGACTTGTGCGTCCCAGTAGCTGGCGATGGCACGGCTATAGAGCAACTCCGTGCTCGACTCCACGATGTCGCCGTCGGCATAGTCGCCCTCGGCCTTGATGACCAGACGGTTGTAGTCGCGGCCGAACCAGCCCTGGGCGTCGTAGGTGGTAAAGCTCGCATCGCGGGTGTCGACACGCTCGAGCCGGTCAAAGAGGAGGCTGGCGAAGTTGTGCTCGTCGGCCATGCGAAACTGACGCGGGCCGGCCAATGCGTACTTGCCGTCATCCAGCGTGTAGCCGCCCGAATACGCATGCGGGTCGCGCGCATCGGCAGGCGCCGAACCACCCTGCATGTTCATGTCGCCGTGGTCCATCATGCTGCCGTGATCCATGCCCTTCATCGTGTCCGGTGCCGCGGGTTGCGGTTCGGACATGCCGGGCATGGCACCGTGGTCCATGCCGCTGCGCGGCGTGTCGGGGGCAGCCTGTGCCGGCGGCGTGGTAGGTGCGTCTTGATGACCGGCGTGATCACCGGCTGATTGCGCCGAGGCGGCGGTCGCGCCCACCATCAACGCGATTGCGATGGTGGCGCGCACGCTGGGTGTGTGCGGGGCGCTCATGCGACCACCACTTCGCGGAACATGCCCGCGTCCATGTGGAACAATAGGTGACAGTGCCAGGCCCACCGGCCCAGCGCGTCGGCGGTCACCAGAAAGCTGATGCGCTGCGCCGGTTGTACGGGAATGGTATGGCGCCGCACCTGGAAGTTTCCCTCTGCGGTTTCGAGTTCGCTCCACATGCCGTGCAAATGCATCGGGTGGGTCATCATGGTGTCGTTGTGCAGGATCACGCGCAGGCGTTCGCCGAAGTTCATGTGCACCGGCGTGCTGCTGCCGAATTCGAGCCCGTCGAAGGACCAGGTATAGCGTTCCATGTTGCCGGTCAGGTGCAGTTCGATCTCGCGTTCTGCGCCGCGCGGATCCATTGCGCCATTGACCGTCGCCAGATCCGACAACGTGAGCACCTTGCGGCCGTTGTTGCGCAGGCCAATGCCGGGGTCGTCGAGGTTGGTTCGCGCCATGTCCACCCGCATGTCGGTGCTGGGGCCGTATTCGGTGCGCGCGTGGCGTGCCGCACCGCTGGGCTTGGCGAGCGGATTGGCGGCCATGCCGGGCATCGCATGCTGGCTGTGGTCCATCGCCATCGCGCCGTGATCCATGCCCGCCATGTCAGGTTTCATGGGCATGCTGCTGTGATCCATGCCCGGCATCGCATCACCCATCGCTGAGTGATCCATGCCAGCCATCGAACCCATGCCGCCCATCGCGCCCATCATGTCGGCCATGGCCAGCCATTGGGGCGCATCCAGATCGGGCACCGGCGCGCTCAGGCCCTCGCGCACCGCGAGCGTGCCGCGCGCGTAGCCGGTACGGTCCATCGACTGCGCGAATACCGTGTAGGCGTCGTCCTTGGGCTCGACGAGAACATCGTAGGTTTCACCCGCGCCGAAGCGGAACTCGTCGACGGTCACCGGCTCGACATCCTGTCCGTCGGATTGCACCACGGTGAGCTTGAGACCCGGAATGCGCACGTCGTAAAAGCTGTTGCTGGAGCCGTTGATGAAGCGCAGCCGCACGCGCTCACCGGGTCGGAACAGTCCGGTCCAGTTGCCGGCGGGCGTCGTGCCATTGAGCAGGTAGGTGAGCGTCGCGGACGACAGATCGGCCAGATCGGTCGGGCTCATGCGCATCTCGTTCCACATCTGGCGCTTGTTCAGCGCTGTTGCCAGCCCCTCGCGTGAGGCGTCGCGGAAGAAATCGACCAGCGTCGGCTGGTTGTAGTTGTAGTAGTCGCCCTGTGTCTTCAGTTTGCCGAACACACGCATCGGGTCTTCGTCGGTCCAGTCGGATAGCAGCACGACATGCTCTCGATCGGCGCGGATGCGTTCGCCGTCACGCGGTACGACGACGATTGCGCCGTACATGCCGGTCATCTCCTGCAGCGCGGTGTGCGAGTGATACCAGTAGGTGCCGGTTTGCTCGAGGCGAAAGCGATAGGTAAAGGTTTCACCGGCCGCAATGCCCGGGTAGCTGATGCCGGGTACGCCGTCCATCTCGAAGGGCAGGATGATGCCGTGCCAGTGGATCGAAGTTGCGGTGCGCAAGTTGTTGGTCACACGGATGGTGACTTCGTCGCCTTCACGCAGCCGCAGCGTGGGCGCGGGAATCGAGCCATTGATGGTGGTGGCCATGCGCGGCTTGCCGGTGAAATTGACGGCCGACTCGGCGATCACCAGATTGATCTCGCTTCCCGAGAGCACGGGTGCGACGCCCGTTCGGGTGCTTGCCGGCGCGCTCACGGCAGCGTGTATCAAACCTGGCAAGCCCGCGAGCACACCACCGGCGGCCAGGCCCTG
>CBDTZF010000206.1:0-4981 GCA_965364825.1 uncultured Rhodocyclaceae bacterium
TGGAACAGCTCGCACGGCTCGCGCGGCTGCAGCCAGAGCGACTTGCAGAGCACGGGTGGCGATGGGTTGTTGTATTGTTTTGCGGTGCGCTGAGTGCTCTGAAAATCGCCTGAGTAGCCGTCTGGTGTGACCATTCTCGCGATGGCCCACAAGGTGGCAGCCTCGTGCGGGCGGAGAAAACCGGTGCGCGACGTTGCCGGGCGCGCGTCAGTGGGCTTCGTAATATTCGATCAGCTTCAGAGCCTGCTGCGCGGCTGGATACGATGCCATGCCCTTCGTCTTTGCGGCCGCGATTGCGGCGGTGACGAAGAACTTCGCTGCGTCCAGTTCGCGTTCGAGGATTAGCACACTGCCAAGCCCGTTCAGCCCGCTCGGGTCCGTCGGATCAATCGACAGCGTCTCGAACAAGCGGCGCTCGGCGCGCTGGAGCAATTCGTCAGATGGCGCGCGCCCGGCCTGAATCGCATCCCAGTGTTTCACCATATAGGCGTTCTTGAGGTGGTAGCCGTCGAGGTTCACGATCATCGGATCGAGCGGCCAGATCGCCGCCGCGCGCGTCATCGTCGCATCGAGTAGCGACTGGATCTGCGCCGCTTTTTCAAGTTTGCGCAAACCGAGCTGACCGGTCATGAGCGTCTGACCCTGCGAAAGCGTCGCGATCGCATCCTTCAGTTCCCGCGACGCGCTGCGCATTGGCGGGCCGAGGGCATTGCGCGACGCCGGCGCGTCCCGCACGGCGCGCACCAACTTTTCCAGCGCGGTCGCGCTGAGGCGGGGCAATCGGCAACGCGATGGTCGGGCGAAGGCATTGCGGCAGCGCCGTGTCATCGAGCGTGCACGGCACGATGAAAGTGTCGAGGTGATACGCGGTCAACCATTCGGCATTGATCCAGCGTGATCCGGAAGCGGCTTTCGACCACAGCAACACGAGTACGCGGCAACGCGCGATCGCCGCCTGAAGCTCGGTGCGCAGCAGCGCGCCCAGTGTGATGTCGGTGTCGTCCAGCCACACATCAAGGCCCGCCGCGGCCAGCCCGGCTTCGATTTTCGCCGCGAGGGCGTGGTTTTTCGACGAATGCGAGATGAAGGCATCCATAGAGGTGCCTGATTCGGATAATCTTTTGATACTCAAAGGATAGTTTTTTCTCCGCTGTTTTCAAGGGATTTCTGCGAGCGGGATTCCTCGTAAATCCATGCCGCCGCGCAGCCAGCGTCCTGCGTGTCTATTCCCAATGGGTGTATGACCCTACTTTCGGGGTGTCCGCGACGGTTGCCCACTACAATAGCCAGCGGTGCCAACTGCGCAAGGTGTTCGAAAGCGACATGCCGCGCGGTTACGATTGTCGCGAATGAAGCTTCCGGGTCATGGAGAACCACGATGCTCGAATATTTCAATACGTATTTCCCGGTCCGCTACACAGCGCTCGGCCTGTCTGTGCTCGGTTTGCTGTTTACCTTGCTCAATCTGCTGTTCTGGGGCGGTGCTGTCTGGCCGGTGCTGCTGCTGGGGGCGCTGGTCGCGATGGGCTTGTACGATCTGCGCCAGGATAAACGCGCGGTCTTGCGCAACTATCCTTTGATCGGCAATTTGCGCTTCCTGCTCGAACACATCCGCCCGGAAATCCGACAGTACTTCATCGAATCCGACACTGACGCCGCGCCCTTCTCGCGCGCGCAGCGTTCGCTGGTCTACCAGCGCGCCAAAGGCGAAACGGATTACCGGCCGTTCGGCTCGCAAATCGACGTCAAGGAAGCAGGTTACGAGTGGATCAATCACTCGATGACGCCAACGCGGATCGAGTCGCATGACTTCCGCATCACCATCGGGGCGCAGCGTGCCGGGCGTGAGCCGCGGCCCGGCGATTGCCGGGTGCCTTACGAGGCAAGCATTTTCAACATCTCGGCGATGAGCTTCGGCGCGCTTTCGGGTAACGCCATCGAAGCCCTCAACGCCGGCGCCAAACGTGGCAATTTCGCGCACGACACGGGGGAAGGTTCGATCTCGTCACACCACCGCAAGCACGGCGGCGACCTGATCTGGGAGATTGGCTCGGGCTACTTCGGATGTCGCAACGATGATGGCAGCTTCAATGCGGAGCGCTTTGAAAAGAACGCGACCGACCCGCAGGTCAAGATGATCGAGATCAAACTCAGCCAGGGTGCCAAGCCGGGGCAGGGCGGCGTCGTGCCGGGCGGTAAGGTGACGGCCGAGATCGCGGCGGCGCGCGGAATTCCGGTGGGAGTCACCTGCGTCTCGCCGCCAACCCACAGCGCCTTTTCCTCTCCGCTCGAGTTGCTGCAGTTTATCGAGCGGCTGCGAGAGCTTTCGGGCGGCAAGCCCACCGGCTTCAAGTTCTGCCTCGGGCATCCCTGGGAGTGGTTCGGCATCGTCAAGGCGATGATGGAGACCGACATCACGCCCGATTTCATCGTCGTCGATGGCTCGGAAGGCGGTACCGGCGCCTCGCCGGTGGAGTTCATCGATCACGTCGGCGTGCCGCTGCAAGAAGCGCTGCTGCTAGTGCATAACACGCTGGTGGGCGCCGATCTGCGCGATCGCGTCAAAATCGGTTGTGCCGGCAAGGTGATCAGCGCATTCGATCTGGCGCACATGAGTGCGCTGGGCGCCGACTGGTGCAACAGTGCGCGCGGATTCATGTTTTCGCTCGGCTGCATCCAGGCCCAGACCTGCCACACCGGCAACTGCCCGACGGGCGTGACCACGCAGGACCCGGTGCGCCAGAAAGCGCTGGTAGTGTCCAACAAGTCGCAGCGCGTGTATCAGTTCCATGACAAGACGCTGCTTGCGCTCAAGTACCTGATTCAGGCGGCCGGGCTGGAACATCCAGACGACATCCTGCCGCAACACATCGTGCGGCGCATCGACGAAAACAACGTGCGGCTGCTGTCGAACCTGCTGCCGCAGGTACCGCAAGGCGCGCTGCTAAACGAGGACTTGAGCGGCCAACATCACATCTACCGGCATTACTGGAAACAGTCGCGCACCGACCGCTTCGCGATGTCGGTGGATTGAGGTGAAGTGACGCGACGTGACGATGGCGTAGGGCCGGATTCATCCGGCCATCGGTGCCTCGCCGGGCATCGTGGCGGGCTAAAACCCGCCCTACATATGTTGCGGCCACGTCGTTTTTCATGGTCGGTCGGGTAGGTTTTGGGCAGAGCGAAGCGAAGCCCAACATCTGGCGACCACCGGGATGCTGAGCTTCCTTCGTCTGCCCAACCTACGACGTTATGCGCGAGCTGGCAGAAACCTTACGCACGCTTCGCCGTCGGGCGGGATGCGGCGGCGGCTTTTTCGTCGGCCGTGATCCTCGTAACCAGCGCTTCGAGTATCGTGCGCGCGAGGTCGTTGTCGACCTGGCAGGTGCCGGCCGCGGAGTGACCGCCGCCGTTGTAGGACAGACACAGCTCACCCACATTGGTGGTCGAACTGCGGTCGAGGATCGACTTGCCAATGGCGAACACGGTGTTCTGTTGTTTGAGTCCCCACAGCACATGAATCGAGATATTGCATTGTGGGAACAGCGCATAAATCTCGAAGCGGTTGGTGGCGTAGATGGTCTCTTCGTTCCGAAGATCGAGCACCACAAGGTTGTCATGCACGGTACTGCAGCGTTCGATCTGCTCGCGCGCCTTTGACTGGTGGGCGCGGTAAAGCTCGACGCGTTCGACCACGTCGCTCAACTGCAGGATTTCGTCGATCGACTGGGTGCGGCAACGGTCGATCAACTGCATCATCAATTGATAGTTCGAGATGGTGAAATCGCGGAAGCGGCCGAGGCCGGTGCGCGCATCCATGAGGAAGTTCATCAGCACCCAGCCCTGCGGGTTCAATATCTCGTCGCGGCTGAACTGCGCCGAGTCGCCCTTGTCGACAGCCTCCATCAGATCGATTCCGACGGTCGGGAAGGCCACTTTGCCGCCATAGTAGTCATACACCACGCGGGCGGCGGAGGGCGCCTCGGCGATGATGATGTGGTTGTCGCGTTTTTCGTTGCGCAGGGTTTCGCTGAGGTGATGATCGAACGCCAGATAGCAACCCTCGACGTACGGCAGATTGGTCGTGATGTCGCGATCGGTGATCTCGATTTTCCCGTCCTGCATGTCCTTCGGGTGCACGAACAGGATGTCGTCGATCATGTCGAGTTCCTTGAGCAGCACGGCACATGCAAGACCGTCAAAATCACTGCGGGTCACGAGGCGGTATTTTTCAGACATTGTTGTTTCCTTGAGCGGTGAAGGTAGCCCGTCGCGTGCACGTGGCCGGACGATGGATTTTTCACGGCCAGCAGGGGTAAAACTTGAGGCGTCGATTCGGGACACAAACAGCGGACGGAGAGGGTCGGCTTCACCCGTTTCAGCCCGTGCGCCGCCCCACGCCGATGGCCGCATACACCGCCATCATGAGCACGACGGCAGCGCCGGCCAGCGTGGTGGCATACCACCCCTGGTCCATGAAGGCGCCGAAGATCATGGGAGAGAGGGCGAAGCCGACGTCGAGGCCGGAATACACCGTGCCGTACACTCGCCCGGTGGCGCCTTGGGGCGTGGCTTTCTTGATCATCATGTCGCGGCTCGGGCCGCCGATGCCGACCGCGAATCCGGTGGCGGCGAGCGCGGTCATGGTGCCGGCGCCGCCCAGCGCGCCGGTCGCGCATACCAACAACAGCACCGCGCCGGCGGTCATCGCCAGCGCCACCACGCGGTCGCTGTGTTCGGTGGTCGTCGCGACGAAACCGCCGACCAGCATGCCCAGCGCGCCGCACAGCATGTAAGCGCTGATGGTGAGCGTGGCCGCTTCGAAACTCACGTTGTAGAGCGCTTTGAGGATGGAGGGCGCAAAACTCTGCACCACCGCGAGCGTCATCGTCGACAGCAGAAAAAAAGCAAAACACCACCACACCACCGGCAATTTGAGAAAGTCCAGATCCGCGCCACGCGGCGCGTCGGGGTGGCGCAC
>CBDTZF010000207.1:0-4978 GCA_965364825.1 uncultured Rhodocyclaceae bacterium
TGGGCGTGGGTAGGGGCGAATAACCATTCGCCCAATCACCCTGTGGCGGGTTGAAACCGGCCCTACGGGCAGCGCCGTAGCGTGCCAAAAGCGAAGCACATTGCACCAATCAACGGTTGGGTTGGTGCAATGTCCGCACGTTTTTACACCATTCCTTGCAGCCGCTCCGTCAGGTCTTCTGCGCTCAGCGGGCGGCTGCACAGATAGCCCTGGTAGCCGTCGCAACCCCATTCGCGCAGCATGCGCAGTTGCGCTTCGGTTTCGACGCCTTCGGCGAGCACATCGATGCGCAGGGTGTGGGCCATCGCGATGATGGTGCGCGCGATGGTGGCGTCGTCGGGTTCGGTTTCGATGTCGGCAATGAATGAACGGTCGATCTTCAGGCGATCGATGCGAAAGCGCCGCAGATAGGCCAGGCTCGAGTAGCCGGTGCCGAAATCGTCGATGCAGATCAACATGCCCATGCGCTTGCCGGCTTCGAGCAGTTCCGCGGCCAGCGCCGGGTTGCGCATGATGAGCGTTTCGGTGAGTTCGAGTTCCAACCGCGCCGGCGGCAGGCCGGTGTCCTCGAGCGCCTGCGCCACGGTGGCGAGCAGGGTGTGTTCGTCGAACTGGCGTGCCGACAGATTCACCGCCACCGGCACGTCGAGCAGCCCGGCCGCGCGCCAGGCCTGATTCTGAGCGCAGGCGGTACGCAGCATCCATTCGCCCAGCGGCACGATCAGGCCGCTGTCTTCAGCCACCGGGATGAAGGTGTCGGGGAGGATCAGGCCCTTCTCCGGGTCATACCAGCGCAGCAGTGCCTCGACGCCGATGAAAGCGCCGCTCTCAGTGTCCGCCTGCAACTGATAGGCAAGCGCGAACTCGTTGCGTTCGAGCGCGCGCCGCAGGCGATTCTCCAGCGTGAGTCGCACCGATGCCCGAGTGGAAAAGCGCGTTTCGTAAAACTGGTATTTGTTGCGCCCCCGTTCCTTGGCGTGATACATCGCCGCGTCGGCGTGCTTGACCAGCAGGTCGGCGCTGATGCCATGCTCGGGATAAATGGCAATGCCGATACTCGGCGTGACCGTGAGCCGGTGGCCCTTGATGTCGAAGGGCGCCGCCAGCGCTTCGATGATGCGGCTGGCCACTTCGGCGGCGTGCTCAGGTCCGTCGATTTCCGGCAGCAGGACGATGAACTCATCGCCGCCCATGCGCGCTACCGTGTCCTGCTCGCGCACGCAGTGGCGGAAGCGGCCGGAGACCGCCTGAAGCAACGCATCGCCGGCCTGATGGCCGAGTGAGTCATTAACGTTCTTGAAGCGATCGAGATCGAGGAACAGCAAGGCCAGCGGCTGGTCGCAGGTGTCCGCAATTTCAAGCGCCGCTTCGAGCCGGCTGAGCAACAGACTGCGGTTGGGCAGGTCGGTGAGTGAATCGAAATGGGCAAGGCGCTTGATGTGCGCTTCGCTGGCACGGCGCTGGGTGATGTCGGCGGCAATCGTCAGATAGCCGGTGATGACGCCGGTGGTGGCGTCAACCAGCGGCGAGACGGAAATCGACGCGGGCACCTGTTTGCCGTCGGCGCGGCGCAGATCGAGCTCTACCGGCTCGGTCGAACTGAGCTGGCGCGTCGCGGCCAGCACCGCGGCCACGCCACGTTCGCCCGTGCGTGTTTCCATGGTGGCGAGATCGCCGGGGTCGATGAAGTCGACCGGTGTGCGCTGGCCAACCGCCGAGTCCGCGGTGCAGCCGAGCAGGCGTTCGGCGGCGGGGTTGAACACGCGGATGGTGCCGTCGGTATCGGTGAGCACGATGGCGTGGTCGGCGCTGTGCAGGATCGCCTGCTGCAGCGCGGTGCTATCGCGTAGCGCCGCCTCCGAGCGCGTGCGCTGGCGCACCTCGGCCTCCAGCGTGGCGTTGGCTTCGGCCAGCATCTGATTGGTGCGCGCCAGCTGTGTGGTGCGCCGTATCACGTTGCCGCGAATCACCCGGTTGCGCGAGCTCAGGAACACCACGATCAGCGTGGCGAGCAGCGTGATCGCCCAGCCGGCATAGCGCTGACGGGTCAGCGCGGTCGACGGCTCGAGCCGGTAATGGTGGGGCGTCGGCAAGGCCATCACCAGCCAACGCCGCTCGCCGAATTTTATCGCCTCGACATGCGCAGTTTCGAATTCGTCTCCCAGCGCGTCGCGATAGATCTCGGGCGCGCCGCGCGGATCGGTGGTGGCGTCGAGAATGGTGAACGCCATATCGCGCGCATCCGGGTCCATGCCCGACCACAAGGTGTCCTGCGCCAGGCGGCTCAACTGCAGGGACAGCGCGATGATGCCTGTGCCCGCCGGCGTGAACACACGTACGCCTTCGACGGCGCCGGTCGCCGGTCGCAACAGCGGCGTCGCGACCGTGTGCTGCAGTTGCTGCGCGGACGCCAGGGCCGCACGCGCCGCTACGCTCCCGTCGGCCAGATCGGTGCCCACCGCTGGAGCGCGGTGGCGCCCGACGCTGTGACGCGTGATGTATGCCGGCGGCCCGTCCGCTTGGGCCACCACGTCGGCACAGGCGATGGCGGTAATGAATTCGTGGATGCGCATCAGTGGCGCGGCGATGCGTGCAAAAGCCGCGCTCGAACTCACACCAGCGATCTCCACATGCCGGGCGAGCATGCGTTGCAGATCAAGTACCGTTTCGATGCGTTCGCGCAGGGCGTTGATGCGATGGGCCGCGGCGAGCTGGAACTCGGCATAGACGCGATCGCGCTGCGCGCTCAGCGCGCTGCGATAGACCGACTCGGTCGCCATGCCGAGCAGCGCCGCCACCGCCAGTGCAAGCCCGAAGCGGCGCAGCAAGGTGAGCGGCATCCTGAGTGCGCGGCCCATCAGGCGCTGCGCCGCCACGGGCCGGCAAAGTCCGGCACCGGCAGCGGTGCGCATTGCCGGGGCGCGACGTCAGCCGTCATCGGGCACGTGAAATTCGTCCTCGCCTGGTGGCTCATCATCGCCGGCGACCGTTCCGGCTCCCACACCCGTTCGGCGTCGCGTGGCGAACGCGGCATGGTGTCGATCGGGCGGTTGGCATCACTCATGCGCGTCACGCATGGCGCGCGGGCGGCCGTAGTCGCTGAAGTTTTCGAGCGCTTCGCGCATCTGCGCGGCATCGAGCAGCGCCGGTTCGCCCAGCGTGCGGGCGCGCCAGTAGTGTTCGCACAGCGCCTCGAATTCCTCGGCGCGCGCCAAGGCGTCGTCAGCCGATTCCGCGAGCACGATCATGCCGTGATTGGCCATCAGACACGCGCTACGTCCGTCCAGCGCGGCGAGCACGGCATCGGACAAGGCCTGCGTGCCGAACGTCGCATAGTCGGCGCAGCGGATCGAGTCGCCGCCGAAGCGCGCGATCATATAGTGGAAGGGCGGGATGGCGCGGCGATGACAGGCCAGCGCGGTGGCGAAGGGCGCATGCGCATGCACGATTGCATTCATCGCGGCGCGCGCCGCGTAGATGTCACGGTGCATGCGCCATTCGCTCGACGGCGCGTATTTGCCCTGCGCCACGCCGTCGAGCGTCACCGCCACCATGTCGCCGGGCGCGCAGCTCGCGGGCGGCATGCCCGAGGGTGTGACGATGAAACCGCTGTCGGTGCGCAGGCTCACGTTGCCGGCACTGCCGACCGAGAGGCGCCGCGCCTGCATGCCGCGTGCGAGGTCCAGCAAAGTGCAGGCGGCGTCGTTCATGCGGCGGCTTGCCTCAGTGAATTTGGAGCGCTCACGCCGTGCTCGGTGAGAATCCCGGTGATCAGGCGCGCCGGCGTTACATCGAAGGCTGGATTGCCGACTGCAGTGCCCAGCGCCGCAATCGCAACCTGCGCCGGCTGGCCAGCGGCATCGAACCCACGCACTTCGCGCACTTCATTGGCGTCGCGCTCTTCGATCGGAATGGCGGCGCCGTCGGGGCAGTCGAAGTCGATGGTCGACATCGGCGCCGCTATATAGAAAGGTACACCGTTGTCGTGCGCCGCGAGCGCCTTGAGATAGGTGCCCACCTTGTTGGCGCTGTCGCCATTGGCGGCCACCCGGTCGGCGCCGGTGATCACCATATCCACCTCGCCGCGCATCATCAGCAGCCCGGCGGCGTTGTCCGCAATCAGGCGATGCGGCACGCCCGCTTCCTGCAACTCCCAGGCGGTGAGCAGCCCCTGATTGCGCGGCCGGGTTTCGCTCACCCACACCTCGACCGCCAATCCTTCGGCATGCGCGGCATAGATCGGGGCGAGGGCGGTGCCGTGGCCGAGCGTTGCCAGCCAGCCGGCGTTGCAGTGCGTCATGACGCGCACCGGACCGTCGCGCCCAGCCGCCAGTTCATGTAGCAGCGCGAGGCCGTGCTCACCAATGCGCGCATTGACCGCCACATCTTCCGCCATGATGGCGCGGGCCTCTGCTTCGGCCGCTTCCGCGCGTGAGGCCGGCGGTAACAGGCGCAAAACGCGCGCCATGCGCGCCAGCGCCCAATGCAGGTTGACCGCGGTCGGCCGCGTGGCGCCGAGCACTTTCAGCGCATGTCCAAGTGCCTCGTCGCTGGCGTCTATCGACAGCGCAATCGCCACGCCACACGCCGCCGTGGCGCCGATCAGCGGCGCACCGCGCACCTGCATGCGACGGATTGCATCGGCCACCGCGTCGAGCGAACGCAGGCTCAGCGCGCATCGTTCATACGGGAGACGGGTCTGATCGAGAACGCAAAGCTGCTGTCGATCGAACTGCAGGATGGGTGATGGGGTCATGTCGATGCGGCGTGTGCGAATATCTCGCATGCGTCGCTGCCAGCGGCGTCGAGCGGTTCAGCGGCGCAGCATCCGATCGACCCAGTAGTTGGGTTGTCGGCGAACGTGCGCGACCGCGATGATGAGAATCTCATTGTCAATTTTTCGATGCCGGTAAATGATGCCATACGGGAATCTGCTGATCAGGCAGCGACGGGTGTTGGCACTGAGCGGCGGATGTGC
>CBDTZF010000208.1:0-4961 GCA_965364825.1 uncultured Rhodocyclaceae bacterium
CGCACCGACCTTGAACCAGCGAAGACACGCATTTGCGGAGGACCAGGTGGAAACATCTTTTCAGGCATTCCTGATCGAGCAGGGGAGTGATGGCGGAGTCGTCAGCGGTTTTCGGACGGTTGAGGCGAGCGCCCTCGACGCTGGCGAAGTGCTCATCAAGGTTGATTACTCCAGCATCAATTACAAGGACGCGCTGGCTGCGACCGGCAAAGGCAAGATCATTCGGCGCTTTCCGTGTGTCGGCGGTATTGATCTGGCTGGCAAGGTGGTGGAAAGCTCGGACGCGCGTTTTTCGGCGGGCGATCCGGTGATCGCCACGAGCTTCGATATCGGCGTTTCCCATCACGGCGGTTATGCCGAATACGCACGCATCCCCGCCAAATGGGTGGTGCCGTTACCAGACGGCCTGACGCTGTTCGATGCGATGGCACTGGGTACCGCTGGTTTCACCGCCGCGCTTGGCATCGAACGCATGGAAGCGAATGGTCTGAGCGCCGACAAGGGCCCGGTAGTGGTGACTGGCGCCACCGGTGGCGTCGGTTCGCTGGCGGTCGATATGCTCAGCGCGGCCGGATACCACGTGGCGGCTTTGACCGGCAAAGCGGCGGAAGCGGACTATCTGCATACCCTCGGCGCGGCTGACATTCTGCTGCGTTCGGAGATTGACTTTGACGCCACGCGTCCGCTTGAGGCGTCGCGCTGGGCGGGTGCCGTTGACAACGTGGGCGGCGTCGTGCTGCATTGGTTGCTCGCCAATATGCAGCAGGCGGGCACGGTCGCGAGCATTGGCAATGCGGCCAGTTTCAAGTTGAGTACTACGGTGTTCCCGTTCATTCTGCGCGGCGTCAGTCTGCTCGGTGTCGATTCTGGCTACATGGGTTTCCCGACGCGCCAGCGCGTGTGGGACCGTCTCGCGGACGATCTGCATCCACGGCACCTGGCGGAGGTGACGCGAACGATCGCATTCAGCGACCTGCCTGCCGCATTCGACGATTTCATTGAAGGACGTATCCGCGGGCGAACCGTGGTGCGTATCGGCGCGTGATACCCGCCGGAGAAGGCATTTGAGCGACGAAGAAATCCAGTTGCCGCGCGTGTTGATCGTCGACGATTCGCGCATGGTGCGAGCGTCGATCAGCAAAAATATCCGGGATCGCTTCGAGGTGCGGGAAGAGGCCGACGGTGAGGCCGGCTGGCAGGCGCTGCTCGTCGACCCCTCGATTCAGGTGGTCATTTCCGATCTTGGCATGCCGGTGCTCGACGGCTACGGCCTGCTCGAACGGGTGCGGTCGTCAAAGCTTTCGCGCATTCACGAACTCCCGGTCATCATCATCTCGGGCGAGGAAGACGACTCCGCTCGCACGCGCGCACGCGCGCTCGGCGCAACCGATTTCATCACCAAGGGCGTCGGTACAGTCGAGCTGATGGCCCGGCTCGAGGCGCTGACGCGGCTGGCCCGCACCACGCGGGAACTGGAAGAAAGCCGCGAAGCGCACGCATCGCACAGCCCGGTGGATCCGCACTCCGGGCTGGCCACCCAGGCCTACATGGAATGGCACGGCAACCAGGAGCTGGCGCTGGCGCGGCGACGCAACGGGCACCTGTCGGCCATGGTTATTGCCATCGACCAATTCAGTGCCGTGGTCGAAGACCACGGTGCGCATATCGCCGAGCTGATCAACCGCAAGCTGTCGAAGATTCTGTCCACCAAAGTGCGCAAGGAAGATACGGTCGCGCAGATGGCACCCGGCCAGTTTGCGGTACTGTGCCCGAGTACGGATCAGGACGGCTGTTCCGCCTTTGCGTTGCGCCTGCGCCGTGCCATCGACAAGTTGGTGATGTCGTATCGTGACCGGCGCATCCGCATCACGGTCACCGTTGGCATCGCCTCGGGGGCAGGCAGCAAAGACGCGGTCACGCTGAGCCAGCTCATTGGCGTGGCCGTGCAGCGTATGCTGGCGGGGGTTGAAGCGGGTGGCAATCAGGTCATTTCCGACAGCGGCGAAGTCAAGCTTGAAGCCCTGAACCGGTTCTCCCGCTTGCCTGTGAGCATCGACCATGTGCTCATGCAGCTGCGCTCCGGCGCCCGTAGCGAAGTGCAGTTGCGCCTGCCCGACGTGGTGGCAACGCTGATGCCTTTGCTTGAGGTGATGGAGTCCGAATTTCGTTGCGGCATTCCACTGGAGACGCTTCGCCATCTGCCGCGTCACCATGGCGCGGTAAACGAAAAGCGCCCCGATGAGGGCACGACAACCAAGCTGTGAAAACACGGCGTATTTTTGCAAGTCGCACACAATCGAGGAAATTGGGAGAGGATTGTCATGACGTCTTATGAAGAGTTTCACCGTCGCTCCATCGAAGATCGCGATGGATTCTGGCGCGAGCAAGCGCAACTGATCGACTGGCACAAGGAACCACAGGAAATCTGTGATTACTCGCGTCCGCCCTTCGTCAAGTGGTTTAAGGGTGGCGAGACCAACCTGTGTTACAACGCCGTCGATCGTCACGCCGAGAAGCACCCGGATCACACAGCACTGATCTACGTTTCGACCGAGACCAATGAAGAGAAGGTCTACAACTTCGCTGAGCTGAAGCGCGAAGTCGAACGCATGGCCGCGATCTATCAGGAGCTGGGTGTAAAAAAGGGCGACCGCGTCCTGATCTACATGCCGATGATCGCTGAGGCTGGCTTCGCCATGCTCGCGTGCGCACGCATCGGCGCCATCCACTCGGTCGTATTTGGCGGTTTCGCCTCCGGGTCACTGGCCACGCGCATTGATGATGCCAAGCCGGTTCTCATGGTCACGGCTGATGCGGGCATGCGCAATGGCAAGCCCGTGCCCTACAAAAACCTGGTCGACGAAGCCTGCAAGCTGGCCGCGCATCCGCCGAAGAAGGTGTTGATCATCGATCGTGGTCTCGACAAGGACTTCCCGAAAGTCGAGGGCCGCGACGTCGACTACGCCACACTGCGCGAAAAGCATAAAGGCGCCAGCGTGCCGGTGACCTGGGTTGAGTCCAGCGAGCCGAGCTACATCCTGTACACCTCCGGTACGACCGGCACCCCCAAAGGTGTGCAGCGTGACACCGGCGGTTATGCCGTCGCGCTCGCGGCATCAATGAAACACATTTTCGCCGGCGCAGCAGGTGAGGCCATGTTCTCCACCTCTGATATCGGCTGGGTGGTCGGTCATTCCTATATCGTCTATGGGCCGCTGCTCGCCGGCATGGCAACGATCATGTACGAGGGTACGCCGCTGCGCCCCGACGCCGGCATCTGGTGGAAAATCGTCGAGAAGTACAAGGTCAGCGTGATGTTCTCTGCACCCACGGCAGTGCGTGTGCTCAAGAAGCAGGACCCGGCCTTCCTCAAGAAATACGATCTATCCTCGCTCAGGCACCTCTTCCTCGCCGGCGAACCGCTCGACGAGACCTCGCACGAGTGGATCATGAACGAGCTCGGTATCCCGGTGATCGACAACTACTGGCAGACCGAGACTGGTTGGCCCATGCTGTCGATCTGCTGTGGCGTAGAAGAGAGCAAGATCAAGCTCGGTTCGCCGGCGTTCCCGGTATTTGGCTACGATATCCGCCTGTTCCGGGAAGATGGTTCGGAGGCCGGCGCCAACGAAAAGGGTATCGTCGGCGTTGTGCCGCCGCTACCGCCCGGTTGTCTGTCGACCGTCTGGGGACAGGATGATCGTTTCGTATCGACCTACTTCAGCACCTTCAGCGATCCAATCATCTATTCCTCGTCCGACTGGGGTATCCGGGACGACAACGGCTACTACACGATTCTGGGTCGCATGGATGACGTGATCAACGTGGCCGGTCACCGCCTGGGCACGCGGGAAATCGAAGAGGCTGTGCAAGCCCATCCGGCTATTGCCGAGGTCGCCGTGGTAGGTGTCGCCGATCAACTCAAGGGCCAGATGCCGATGGCCTTCGCTGTGGTGAAAGACCCCAGTTTGGTGGACACCGCCGAGAAGCGCGCCGCGCTTGAAAAGGAAGTGATGAAGAAAGTCGACGCCAGCCTTGGCGCAATTGCCCGCCCCGCGCGGGTGCTCTTCATCGGCGGCTTGCCCAAGACTCGCTCCGGCAAGATGCTGCGCCGCTCTATCCAGGCGCTGGCCGAAGGGCGCGATCCGGGTGATCTGACGGCCATTGAGGATCCATCGTCGCTAGAGCAGATCGAGGCGGCCTTGAAAGGGTAGGCCGCCCTTGTTTAATAGAACAGCCCGCTCATGCGGGCTGTTCTATTTTCACACCAACTCTTTTCGGTCACGTTCGAGGCCCGCGTCGATATCCTCTTCGACCGCACGCCAGATCGGTTTGACCATGAAGCGCAGGCCCTTGATGATCGCCTGCACGTCCATCATTGAAGGCACGCGTTGACCACGATGCTCCACTGGCCCACCGATCTGCTGGATGTTAACGCCGAGTTTGCCGAAGTGCGCCGCCAGCCGCGGTTCGGTGAGCACGAACAAAGTATCGATATTATTGCGTGCGGCGAGCGACACGGCGCCAAGATAGAGCCCGATCGGAATATAAGGAAATCGCGGCTGTTCAGCGGTTTCGTTGTAGTCCGATTCATCGAGCGCCACCGCGACCTTGTTTTCGCCGCGGCGTCGCCGATATGCGGAACGCACCGCCAAACGCGAAACCTCCGCAATGCGCCTGCGATCAAGCTTGGCCGGATCGATGATCGAGCGGTCGATGGTATCTGCGCAGGTTGACTCGAAGGGCAGTGGCGCATCGAGCGCGTCGGGGTTTGCCAATACGAGGCGTGTGCAGCCGACGGGTGCATTCGGCGTCTGGGCCGCGCGCAGCAGGCAGTGCACACTATGCGCGTCAAACGCATCGCTCTCGCGCCGGTCCGGCCGTTCGGGCTCGAACTTGAGTTCCTCACAGTAGACTTCGTGGCGTACCCGGAAAACTTCGTTTTTTACGTCCTCGGTCAT
>CBDTZF010000209.1:0-4908 GCA_965364825.1 uncultured Rhodocyclaceae bacterium
CCGAAACGTGTATTACGCCCAGCGACGCGTGGCGTGCAAACCGACCAACATCGCATCAATCAACCGTCATTCGGTGCAATACGGCTGCGCCTATTGACACCCTACAAGATCTCGTACGGCGGAAAAGCGAAGCGTCTTCCACCGTATAAAATCTATCTTCGGCGGATAACGTCCTCGGCTCATCCGCCCTACCCACGGTGCGTTTTCTTGCGGCGCGATTGCCACGATCTGCGCTGGCGAATGAGCCATCGAAGCAGTCCGTAGGACAAATGGAGCTTTTCCGTGCCCAGCGGCATGCCGGGTTGCGCCTTCATCCACGAAGATTTGGTGAATGCCACCACCTGGTCCGGGTACACGCTGCGATGTCCGATGATCAGGTAGGCGGCAATACTTGCACCGGCCACGTAAATCGTCCCGGTAATCTGGCCAAATAGCTCGACGCCCATGAGGATCGCCGCAATCGGCGCGTTGGATGCCGCGGCCACGACCGACACCATGCCGATGGCCGCACCCAGCGCCGGGTCGATTCCCAGCAGGTGTGCGAAGGCGTTGCCGGTCATGGCGCCGATGACGAATTGCGGCGTTACGATTCCGCCGTAGAAGCCCGAACCCAAGGTGATGGCCACCAGCAGTGACTTCCACAGAAACCCCAGATAGGGCATCGAATCGCCGTCAAGCGCACGCTCCATGAGCGGCAAGCTCAGGCCCAGATAATCGGTCGGGATGACAAAAATCAGGACTGACAGAATGATGCCGCCCCACATCGGCACCAGCGGCGGCCACACATTGAAATGTCGTCTGAGCCTTTCAAAGGTGTCACGCGACAAGTCAACCAGATACACGAAGATCCAGGCGACGCCGCCGCAAACGACACCGATGATGATGGTCTTGATGAACGTGATTTCGGAGAATGGTGATCGCAACGGGACGATATAGAAATCGTAAGAAACCCCGATGAGTTTGCTGATTTCCACCGACGCGACCCCGGCGACGATGGCCGGGAACAGGAAGTCATGTCGAATACTCCCGATGGCGAGAATCTCGACGCCATAAATCGCGCCGGCAATAGGCGTGCCGAAAACGGCCGCAAATCCGGCACTTACGCCACACGCCACGAGGCGCTTGCGAAGCTCGGAATTCAAACGCAGGACTTCTCCGATTCCGGATGCGACCGAGCCGCCAATATAGGAACACGGCCCTTCCTTGCCGGCCGACCCGCCACTCGCCAGCGTAATCAACGCGGCCAGCGGTTTGATCAACACCGTCCTGAACGGCATCCTGCCCGACTGCAAGTGCACCGCGGCAATCGGCGAATCCCTCAGTCCGGTCTTGTTGATCTGATAGCCCCAATAGAGCAGCAAGCCGTTGCACAGCCCCCCCAGTGGCAGAAGTATCACCTGTAGCCACAGTGGAATCGTCGCCGTGGCATCGGTCAGAAAAAACAGTGCCAGTAACCACAGACTGGTTGCGGCGCCGACGATAGTACCGGTGACCGTGGCGATGAACGACCACTGGACCACGGTCGCCAGCATGACAACGGGTTCGACAAGTCTGATTCGCTTCATCCCGACTGTAACCTTCCGTTTTGTTGTTACCGGTGAGCGTACGACGAGCGACTTGTCGCCCACGCCTAAATGCGGCTTACGTCGTTGTTGTACGGGAGATTAGCCGACGCGCGCAGGGTGGAACAGCAAAGCGCATTCCGTCGAATAGTATTTGCGTTCGGCGGATAACGCCTTCGGCTCATCCGCCATACGGGTTGCAACTATTGGATGTGCCGATGAGATTATGGCGCAGAGCGTATTTCACCAATTTTTTCGGCTTATGAAGCACCCTTAATCCGGGGAATTTTTGGCTCGAATTCCTGGCTACCGTGAACTACTGCGGCTATAAGAATGCGCTCTGATTCAAGGTGATAAATAACACGATATTTGTGGACGAACCGCTCTCGATACTTCGGGTCGTTAATTTCCGGAACCATGCGCCCCAATTCGGGGTTATCGGGGATAGACTCCGCGATTGACACAATCCGTGAGGTTACGGCTCGCGCGTAATAGGCAGAATCTCGTTCGATATAAAGCGCAATACGCTCCACATCCTCGACCGCTTCCGGCGACCATGTCAGGAATCGAGCCATTTCTCCAAGCGCTCTTTAACCTCATCGTGTGGGATTGCACCCTCGGAGTCAGCTCGCTCCATACCTCTTTTTACTTTTTCCAGCACATAAAGATGGTATTGAATATCTTCGAGACTGGAATTATCGGGTAAGGATTCCAGCATTGATGCTACTTGGGCTTTGACGGTATTCATAAGTTGGCCTCAACAACATTCGAGTTTCATTTTACCATCAGGCTTGCACCAATCAACCGTCAAGCGGTGCGATGCGCGCAGCTTTGGCACCCTGCAAAGACTCAAGGTGCTGGTGATCGAACGTAGTTGGCCGGCACCCATCGATAGCCTTCACCGTCGGCCCGGACGTGGCCGATGCCGGGGAAAGAAATATGCGCGCCCGCGATCCAGTCCCGCTGGCGTGCCGCGTCGGCGAGCACCTGCTTGCGCGACGCCGCTGCCTTGGTGGGGTCGGAATCGAACACGATGGTCACCGCGGGGTCGGGAAACTGGACGGCGGCGACGTGAACGATGTCGCCCCAGATGAGCATGCGCTCGCCCTGATTTTCGATCAGGTAACTGCTGTGGCCCGGCGTGTGGCCGGGTTCGGGAATGGCTTCGATGCCGGGTATCAGGTCCGTCGTGCCATCGAAGGCCTTGAATTTGCCGGCCTCGATATACGGGTTGACCGACGCCATCGCGTTCTCGAAACCGCCTTTCTGATCCTCGGGCGCGGCGGCCAGATTGGACGCACTCAGCCAATAATCGACGTCGTGCTGATTCGCCCTCAGCATGGCATTCGGAAATACGCGCTGGCCGTCTGCCATCAGACCACCGACATGGTCGGGATGCATGTGGGTGATGTAGACCTCGTCGACTTGTTCCGGCCGGTAACCGGCGGCTTTGAGATTGGCCAGCATGTGACCGGGTTCAGGTCCCATCAAGGCGCCGGCGCCGGTGTCGATCAGCACCAGCTTCGCGCCGGTGTTGACCAGGAAGGCATTGAAGGACGTTTCGACCGGATCTTTGAGGAAGGCGGCGTCGAGCGCCTTTTCGACCTCGGCAGGCTGCGTGTTGGTGAGGATCTTGGCGGCGGCCAACGGTCGGGTGCCGTCATTCAGCGCGGTGACTTCGAACGCGCCGACCATAAGACGATAAAAGCCGGGTTCCGGCCCCCCGGCCAGCGGCGCATCGGCCTGCGCCAAACCGGCGAAACCAAACGCAGCACACATCAGCCACGCTGCGAAAATGAGTGACGCCTTGAATGTTTTTTGCATGTCGGGCTCCGTGTGCGGGTTGTGACGGACGAGGTCATTCTATCCGTATGCCACGGATCAACAGCGAGCTTCGCATGCGCACCTGGTTGCCCAAGTCGAATTGCTTTCCACGTCGCGCTTGCGCGCGAAGTTAGCCATGCGGTGGAATGGACGGCACCGGTCCGTCCGGCGCCAGCTGAGACGCCAGGACGGATCACAGCGCGTCCAGGTTATTGGGTGTGCAACAAGTTGCACACCCTACGCCCGCTGCCGACGTCGCTTGTACGTGAGATTAGCCGAGTAGCACAGCGTGGAACCGCGAAGCGCATGCCGTCGTATGAAATTTCCGTTCGGCGGATAACGCCTTCGGCTCATCCGCCCTACGCGTTCTGATACGGCTGGCCAGAGCGCAGCGCATCCAGTTTCCGCGTGTGCAACGAGTTGCACACCCTACCCCGCTCTCGCCGCGCCCCGTGAGACGATCCGCCCGCGCTCGCAGGTAGACATGCCGCCAAGCGGTTTCCATAATGGGCAAGGTGTCGGCACGTCGCAGACTTTGCGTGTGCGGCAGCGAACCCAGGCACGGGGACTGCATCATGTCGGCTCAACTCTTCATCAGCTACCGCCGCAGCCGCAAGGCCGAGGTGCTTGCCGCCAAGGTGGCGCTCGAAGCGGCGGGCATCCGGGTGTGGCTCGACCTCGACGACATCGACCCGCTGGCCGAATTTACGGAACGCATCCGCGAAGGCATCGACGCCAGTCACGCGATGCTGGTGTGGTGGTCGGCCGATTACGGCGACTCCGACATCTGCCTGCAGGAGTTGCGACGTGCCTGGCAGCATGCCCGGCGGCGCTCGTCCGACGTCGCGCGGCGGGTGTGGGTGCTGAATCCGGAGCCCTCGGGCGCGCATATCTCCCCGGGCGATTTGAACGCCTCGAACTTCCTCACGCCGCCCGCGCCCGGTGCGGAAGCGGCATGGGCGCAGGGCCTGTGCGCGCGGCTGGATGAATTGTTGGACGAGGGCGCGCTTGCCGATGAGCGTCAGGCCGAAACGCCGCCGCCGCTGTTCGGCGTGCCCACGCCCAGCGAAACATTCACCGGCCGCGGCGCCGAGTTGATGAAGATCCACAGCGCGCTGTTCCCGGCCCGCGTCGGTGCCGCGGCGGTTGGCGTGGCAGTTCAGGCCCACGGCATGGGCGGCATCGGCAAGACCGAACTGGCGGCGAAGTATGCGCACGACTTCGCGCTGGCTTTTCCAGCCGGTGTGGTGTGGCTCAATCTTGCCGGCTGGCAGCCGGAACGCCCGGCCAGCGAGGCCAATGCCCAAGCCGCCTGGCTCAGCGCGCTGGAACAGGCCTTGTCGCCGCATCATGCGTCGCTGCTTAACACACTCACGCGCGATCCGCAGGGCGCGCCGCGTGTTGCCCGGCTGGTTCTCACCGCGAGCGGCGGACCGTTTCGCGGTCGCAGCGCCGCCGAGCTGGCCGACGTGACCGTCGATCAGGCGCTCGACCACCCGACGTGGTCGATGGGCCCGAAGAT
>CBDTZF010000210.1:0-4873 GCA_965364825.1 uncultured Rhodocyclaceae bacterium
ACGACTCGGTCACCGTCACCAGTTCCAACGACGAAATCCACATCCTCGCCAAGGACGAAATCGTGCTGCGCGCCGGACAGTCCTCGGTCACGATCAAGGGCATGGACATCACTTTTGCCTGTCCGGGGACGTTTTCGGTCAAGGGGGCGACCAGGGCGTTCGAGGGGCCGGGACGAACAACGCTTGATATGCTGCGCCTGCCGGACAGCCGCGTGGCGCTCTACGATGAGACGTTCGCATTGTCCGATCCGCAAGGTGAGTCAATGGCTGACCTGCCGTTCAAGATCAAAGCCTCGGACGGTGCCGAGATTGGCGCCAGTGCTGATGACGGTTCGACCCAGCGCCTCGGTACACAAACCAGTGAATCGATCGGTTTGGATTTGCGCTGGCATGAACTCGACAAGTAGCGCACTACGACACGATCCAGGAGCCGCCCATGCTTGACTACGATGGCAAGACCGTCACCGCAATGACCAACACCACGCCGGACTCGTGCGTCGAGGTCCGATGCAGTTGCAACACCATGTGGTCGTTGGCGATGCAGTTCAGCTACTTGCGCCTGAGCGACGAGACGGGCGATTTTCGCGCCAAACTTGTTGCCGACTACGCCGTGCGCGCCCGCCGTATCGCCGCCACCTATGCACGCTACTACCTCGAACTCGAAGACGGTTGCGAGCCCGACAAAAAGGGCCGTTTTTACTGGATGGCGCTGGGCGCGTTCGCCAGCAAGACGGTAGCGTGCACGCTGGAGACGTGGCAGGTGCGCACGCAGAAAAGACTCTCGAACAAAACCAGCGAAGGACTCGGCAAGGGCAATTTCTGGCTGTTTTGCGACATCAGCGGCTGGCACTGGTATTACGCCAAGTACAACAACAGTTTTGATATGTGTCTCGAGAGCCGCAATAGCGACAACTTCGTACCGGATGTCAAAAGACAGGTCGCCGAACTGCCGTGGAGCGCCAAGGCGCTGCCGAAAATCAACAAGATGCAGGTATCGAAGTACATCAAGACGGGTTTTGAGAAAGTACGGGAATTCGAGCGGGAGACGGAGCCGGAAGACCGCCGACCTATCCAGTTCGATCACCTCATGGCGATTGCCGACCACGAGCAACGGATTATTTTGCAGCCATTGATCTACGACGATCCTGACTTCGCCTTCTGGATTCGGCTACAGCGCAGTGCGTGGGTGAACTGGGCGGCACCCGATCTGGAACTGGTATTTTCAAGCGCTTGCGAGACGGGCGACGAAAACCTCAGTTCCGTGGCGCCTGAGGGTACGAAACTGGAAGATGTGAAAAGCAGAATGAAGTGGATAGGTGAAGCGGCGCTACGTTTTCATGAATTGATGGGACGAAGTCCTAACAATGTCGAAAGGGAACTGCAAGTGATTGCGGACTGGGTCGGGATGGCGGATCAACCGTGATGATGCTCGATAGATGGGTGTCCAAAGGCATCTTCATCTTGGTGACGGCGCTGAGCGTGTCGGCTTGCGTCGAACGGACCCACAGTGGCGGCAAACAGGCCGAAGCACTTAATGAGGGTAACGCAATGACAAACGAAGTGGTGATTCGACTTGGAGAATCTGGCCCCGATTTCACGAAGCGCTATCCGAATTTGGTGCGCAAACAGCATCAACCGGCTGGAATCGACTTCTACAGTATCGACTGGAACAGCCTTCCGCGAGGTGTTGTTCGGCTCGACCATGGCGCGCATTCGTTTAATGTCGAAGATGTACTCGGCGTGCAAGGAGTCCAGGAACTGGGAGCCCTGGAAGGCGAAGGAATGAACGGGTTCTCGATTTTTGCGGGCGTCACTCCCCCCGAGTTCATAGACCACGACGAAGCGCGCCTCAAAACCCACGCCATCCTGCGTCGTATTCTCGATGCTGGCTGGCGCCCTTTCCTCAATCCGAGTCGTCCACGCTTATCGGGACAAGCCCGTCTCGACTACGTACTGAATGTAACCAATTCAATTGGCCTCGATGCGCGTCTCGTCCCGACGCTCGAAGAATGGATGAACATTCCGAGCATCACGCGCTGGCCGCTATACGCAGACGGCCTGTTCATGGAAATCTATTTCCAGCGACAACCGAATCCGGCCGATCCCGATAAATCGGGTGCCTACTTGTTGACTTATGACATCAAAACGGAGGCGGAGCACTACCGTGGCTACGTCGAGTCCGAAGACCGCCTTCGCTGGAAAGAGCTGCTGCCCGCCAAAATGAAACGCGTTGCGCAGGTACGCGCCACGAAAGAAACCGAACTTCGTGCTCAGGGAATTCCCATCGACGAAACCTACCGCGACCCGCCCTTGCCCCCACTTGACGAATAAAGCTCGGCGTGAGCCAACGGCGCTATCCGCCGAACGCAAATTCCATACGGCGCGAACGCCCGCCAAGCGAGTACAGCATGACAAATTCTCAAACTACCTTGAATACCTACGATCCGTCCGGGCGCTGGAGGTGGGGCCTGCCGGTTCGCACTGCGGTCATTGGACTGCCCGTGGATGGCAATACGACATCGATCTCTCGGCCCACAATGCGCTCCAGCTCGCGCAGACCTCGGTCATGGCGGGCGAGTTGATTCGCGGTCAGGCGTGGTTCGATCGTGCAAATTCGATCAACGAGTCAGCAATCGAAATGCCATCGGCGCGAATTCGCATCAATTTTCTCTCCGCGCTGGAGCGGGCAGACGAACCGGAGGCGTGTGTGCCGCATCTACGATATCTGGCTGCGGCCTACCGGAGCCTGTCGACCACTGACTCGAACGCCGGGTGGATGCGCGGTCTACCCTTTTTTCCGAGTTCCTGACAAAGTCGCTGCCGCGGCTCGCGCGTGCATGCCTGACGCCGACCTACGGTTTGGTACCAGCCTATTGGGGCCGATCTCGACAGCGACGGACAGCGCGCCATCGACGCGTATATCGCCGCGCTCGCTCGCGCGTGATGCGATCGACGGCGACCACGCCCGCACCTACGCCCTCGAACTGCTCGACGATGAATCGGTGACCGTCGCCCGCTCGCAGGGCGGATGAGTCGAATGCCTTATCCGCCGCGCCCTCCGCTCACCAGGCCTAACGCTTGAAGCCGGTCTCCTCGTAGATCGCCTCGATCAGCGCCGGTCCGATGCGTTTCGCCATCTGCTCGTGCACCGGCAGAAGGGCGCGCTTGAACGCGTCGCGTTCAGCTTCCGTCGGCGCGTGGATTTCGGTCATACCCGTAGCGCGCACCGCCTCCAGCGCCTTGTCGTTTTCGGCCCGTGCGATGCGGTTGGTGTAGTCGGTCGTCTCGCGCATTGCACGCTCCAGCGCGCTCCGGATGCCGCCCGGCAACTCGGCCCAGAATTTCTGGTTGGTGATCACGGCATAGCCCAGATAACCATGCGCTGTCAGCGTCATGTGCTTCTGCACTTCATACATGCGCTGCGTGTAGAAATTCGAGTGCGGATTCTCGGTGCCGTCGACGACCCCCGCACGCAAGGCCTGAACCACCTCCGAAAAGGCCGTCACCAGCGGTATCGCGCCGAGCGCGCGCATCTGCGCGTCGAGCACTTTTGAGGACTGGATGCGCATGCGCTTGCCTTTCAGGTCTTCCGGCAGGCGGATCGGCGTATTCGCCGAAAAGGACTTGAAACCGTTGTCCCAGAACGCCAGCCCGGTGACGCCGCGCGATTCGAGCGATTCGAGCATGCGCGCGCCGAGCGGCCCGGTGGTCACCTTGTGCAGCGCCTCGGCGTTGTCAAACAGATAGGGCAGATCGAAGACTTCGAATTCGTGCAACCTGAGCGGCCCGAATTTTGCCAGCGACGGTGCAATCAATTGCACCGCCCCGAGCTGCAGCGCCTCCATCTCCTCGCGATCCTTGTAGAGGCTGCTGTTCGGGTACACCTCCACGCGGACGGCGCCGTCGGTGTAGGCCTCGGCCAGCTCGGCAAATTTCTGTGCGCCCAGCCCTTTGGGGGTATTCGGTGCCACCACGTGGCTGAACTTGATCACGATCGGTTCGGCCGCCGCGTGGGTGCTCATGCACAGGCAGAGGAATCCGCCCATTACGAAGCGCCACAGCATGGAGTTTGCCTTCCCGCGAAAACGGTGTTGTATGCCAGCGGCCGCCGGCGGCGACCCTTCGTACTTCGTATAGAGTGTCGACTCTACGCGGCGGCGCCCGCTATTGGGGAAGACCACAACGCCATGCCGGATCGAGAATTTTCGACCACCGCCACGCCAGCCTGGTATTGGCGGCTGCCACCGTTGATGCTGGCGCTGATGCTCATCGTGATCATCGCGCTGGTGTGGATGACCCGCCGCTTCGACAACGAAACACAGCGCGAGACGATGATCAACGACGTGCTGTGGATGGAGCAGGATCTGCGCTTTCGCCTCGATCGCAACGAGGAGCAGTTGGCCCAGATCGGCAGTGAGCTGATCGGCACGCAGCCGATCAGTGAACAAAGCGCCGCGCGGCTCGCGCAATTGCTCAAGCCCGGCAATGGGGTAGTGCAGATTCTGTGGCTCAACGCACGCAACACGATCGTTGGCGGTCGCCCTTTTGTGACCATTGAACCGCTCGAGGACAAGGGCCGCAGCGCGATCACCTCGAATGAGGCCAATCACCTCGCACGCGCCGTCGGCCGCGCCGTGTATGGCGTGCCCTACCCCGTCGTCGGCGGCACCTGGCGATTCAACGTGCATGTGCCGGTTTTTATCGACAGCCGGCACGCCGGCACCATGGTCGGCGTCTATTCCATCCAGCAACTGGTCGCACGCGATCTGCCCTGGTGGTTCTCGGAGCGTTACCGCGTCAGCGTGCACAATGCCGACGGCGTCGAAATCGCCACAAAATCGAAAGTCGAAGCCCACGCCGGCACCCAGCAATA
>CBDTZF010000211.1:0-4870 GCA_965364825.1 uncultured Rhodocyclaceae bacterium
ATTTCGGCATAGCGCGCGCCGACCCATTCGGCGTCATCGAAGCGATGCGGCAACGCGACGCGCTCACCCATATCGCGCACGACACGTTCCAGTAAGGGCACCAGATTCGCCTGGGCGGCAGGAATCGGCGTGGGCGGCGGCGGCGGCGGCAACCATTCCACCTCGCCGCACAACAGATCATGCTCGACCTCATGATCGAGCAGACGGAAGCGGCGCCCTCCCTCGACCACGATATCGAACACCGCGTCGGACACGCGTTCGATCTCGACCACCCGCGCCTCGGTGCCAACCGCATGCGGCACCGCCGCCTCGCCGACTTCACCACCGGCAGCGATCAGGCACACACCAAAAGGGGTCTCGTCGCGCACACACGCCGACACCATGCTGACGTAACGCGCTTCAAACACCCGCAGCGACAAGCGGCCGCCGGGAAAGAGCACAGCGTGCAATGGAAAAAGCGGCAGTAGCTCGGCAGACAGTGACATCAGATGAACAACCCACGACAAGGCGCGCCGCCAAGGGTATAACGGAGAGAACAGCGGCGCCAAAATTGGTGACGAAGCGCACGGCGGCATCACGTAAATCGATACGATACGCCACACAACGACATTGCGGACACTGCGCGAAACATGTCGAACGGCCGATACGCCCGCGAGCGCGCCAGGACGTCGTCCAAGCGCAAAGACGCCGGAAAGCTCCGCTCAGTGAGCCAGGATCTGGCTCAGGAAGAGTTTGGTACGTTCGTTCTGCGGGTTGTCGAAGAATGCGTGCGGCTCGTTGCTTTCGACGATCTGGCCCTGATCCATGAAGACGACCTTGTCGGCGACCGTCTTGGCAAAACCCATCTCGTGCGTCACCACCATCATCGTCATCCCGCTGGTCGCCAGTTCGATCATCACGTCGAGCACTTCCTTGATCATCTCGGGGTCAAGCGCCGAGGTGGGCTCGTCGAACAACATGATGCGCGGGTTCATGCACAGGCTGCGCGCGATCGCCACGCGTTGCTGCTGACCTCCGGACAACTGCCCCGGATACTTTTTCGCCTGCTCCGGAATCTTCACCCGCTCGAGATACTGCATGCCAATTTCCTCGGCCTCCTTGCGCGGCATCTTGCGCACCCACATCGGCGCCAGCACGCAGTTCTCCAGCACCGTGAGATGCGGGAACAGGTTGAAATGCTGGAACACCATGCCGACCTCCTTGCGGATTTGTTCGACGTGGCGCAGATCGGAGGTCAGCTCGACGCCAGCGACAAAGATGTGGCCCTTCTGGTGCTCCTCGAGGCGGTTGATGCAGCGGATCATGGTCGATTTTCCCGAGCCCGACGGCCCGCACACGACGATGCGTTCACCCTTCATCACCTGCAGGTTGATGTCCTTGAGCACATGGAATTTGTCGTACCACTTGTTGACGCCGCGCAGTTCGATCATCAAGTCAGTGGCAGGTTTTTGGGCAGCGGCAGTCATGGTCGTTGTCTCGTTGTTGGATTTAATCGCGCATCTCAGGCGCGCTTGTGTCCGGTTTCCAGTTTGCGCTCAAGCCACTGGCTGTAGCGCGACATGCTGAAGCAGAAAATCCAGAAAACGAAGGCGGTAAACACGTAGCCTTCGGTCGAAAAACCGAGCCAGTTCGGATTGTTGAGCGCGTTCTGCACCATGCCCAGAATTTCGAGCAAACCGATGATGATCACCAGCGTGGTGTCCTTGAACAACGCAATGAAGGTATTGACGATGCCGGGGATGACGATCTTCAGCGCCTGCGGCATGACGATCAGGCCCATCTTGCGCCAGTAGCCCAAGCCGAGCGCGTCGGCCGCCTCGTACTGTCCTCGGGGGATAGCTTGCAGGCCACCGCGGATCACTTCGGCCATGTACGCCGATTCGAACAGCGTGATACCGATCAGCGCTCGCAGCAGTTTGTCGAAACTCACGCCCACGGGCAGGAATAGCGGCAGCATCACCGAAGACATGAACAATACGGTGATCAGCGGCACGCCGCGCCAGAACTCGATGAACATCACGCAAATCGATTTGACGACCGGCATGTTGGTGGCCTGACGACCGAGCGCGAGCACGATGCCCAGCGGCAAGGCGGCAAGACACCCCACTGCGGCCAGTAGCAGGGTGAGGGCCAAGCCGCCCCAGCGTGCGGTTTCCACCGGCACCAGCCCAAACACGCCCCCGCGCATGAGGATGAGCGCAATCACCGGATAGATGAAGATGATGAAACCGGCCAGCCACATCTTGTAGCGGAAGTTATGAAAGAACAGCGGCGCGGTCAGAACCAGCAGGCTGCCGAAGACCAGGTCGACTCGCCAGATTTGAGATCGTGGATAGAAGCCGTACATGAAGGACTCGAAACGCGCATTCACGAACACCCAGCATGCGCCACCGGAGTCGCAGGCCTGACGATTCTCGCCGATCCAGTCCGCGTTGAAAAAGGCCCAGTTGAACAGCGGTGGCAAGCCCGACACGAGCAAGTAGAGCGCCAGCAGGGTGAGCAGCGTGTTGGGCCAGCTCGAAAACAGGTTGCGCCGCAACCAGCCGACGACGCCGACCGAAGTCGACGGCGGCGGAAGATCAGGCAACGGGACGAAATCGGTCGTCATGCTTGGACCCCTACCTTTCCGCAAGCGCCATGCGGGCGTTGTACCAGTTCATGAACGTCGAAATGATCAGGCTGATCACCAGATACACGCTCATCGTCATGGCAATGATCTCGACTGCCTGGCCGGTCTGATTGAGCGTGGTACCCGCGAACACGGCGACTAGATCGGGATAGCCAATGGCAGCGGCCAGCGAGGAGTTCTTGGTCAGGTTGAGGTATTGGCTGGTCAGCGGCGGAATAATCACGCGCATCGCCTGCGGGATGATCACTAGGCGCAGTGTCCACGAGGAGCGCAGGCCAAGCGCACTGGCTGCCTCGGTCTGGCCATGCGATACCGACTGGATGCCGCTGCGGACGGTCTCGGCGATGAAGGCGGCAGTGTAGATCGACAGCGCGAGGGTAAGCGCGAACAATTCGGGAATTACCGTCAGCCCGCCGGTAAAGTTGAAACCGGTCAGTGAGGGAATATCCCAGCTCAATGGCGCACCGGTCGCGATGAACACCAGCGCCGGCAAACCAATCAGAATCGCCAGCGACACATAGACGGTGTGAAAGTGCTGTCCGGTCGCCTCGAAGCGCGCGCGTGCCCAGCGCGCCAGAAAAATCACCGCGACGATTGCCACGATCACTGCAATCACCGTCACCATGAAGCCGTCCCCGGCCACCGGCGCCGGCACAGACAAACCTCGGTTGTTGAGAAAGGCCAATTCGCCGATGGCAAAACTCTGGCGCGGCCCGGGCAGATTGAAACCGATCGCGAAGTACCAGAAAAAGATCTGCAAAAGCAGCGGAATGTTGCGGAAAATCTCGATATAGGTGGCAGCAAGTTTGGCAACCAGCCAGTTGGACGACAGGCGCAGGACGCCAATCAGGAAACCGATGATGGTGGCGAAGAAAACGCCCAACACGGAAACCAGAATCGTGTTGAGCAGGCCGACGATGAAGGTGCGGCCGTAGGTCGACGTTTCGCTGTAGGGAATCAGCGACTGCAGGATGGCAAAACCGGAGGTACGATCGAGGAAGCCGAAGCCAGTGGAGATGCCGCGCGCTTCCATGTTGTTCAGCGTATTGCGCACGATGTAGAACAGGAACAGTGCGACTGCAAGCGTGGCGATGATCTGAAACAGCAGCGCGCGAAATTTGGGATCGGACAGGCGCCGGGGTTTGGCGGGCGCATCCCGCACGACATGTGGTTCAGCCATCGGCAGCCTCGCTTGGCGATGTGTTGAAACTGCGGAGGCCGGCACCACTCCACTGGTTCAAGTGCCGGCCCGCTTTCTGCTAACGAATCGGCGGTGCGTACTGAATGCCGCCGTTACTCCACAACGCGTTCAAGCCGCGCTCGATCTTGAGCGGGCTACCCGAACCGACATTGCGCTCGAACATCTCACCGTAGTTACCGACGTGCTTGATGATGTTATAGGCCCACTTGTCATCGACTCCCATGAACGAACCCGGAGCGCCCTCGACGCCGAGCAAGCGGCGAATGTTGGGATTCGAGCTCTTCAGCATTTCATCGACGTTGGCCGATGTCACACCCAGTTCTTCGGCGTTGATCTGCGCAAAAAATGACCACTTCACGAGATTGAACCATTCAGCATCGCCCTGACGCACCACCGGGCCGAGCGGTTCCTTGGAAATGATTTCCGGCAACACGATCGCACTCTCCGGGTCCGGTAGCTTGATTCGCAACGCGTAGAGCTGAGACTGGTCGGAGGTCAGCACGTCGCAACGGCCGGACTCGAGGCCTTTGATCGTTTCATCCGAGGTATCGTAAGTGATGGCGGTGTATTCCATCTTGTTGGCACGGAAATAGTCCGCCACATTCAACTCGGTCGTGGTGCCGGCCTGAATACACACTGCCGCGCCCGACAATTCCTTGGCGCTCTTCACGCCCAGCTTCTTGTTGACCAGGAAACCCTGGCCGTCGTAGTAATTTACGCCGGTGAAATTCAGCCCGAGGCTGGTGTCGCGCGTGTAGGTCCAGGTGGTATTGCGTGCCAGCATGTCGATCTCACCCGACTGCAGCGCGGTCAGACGCTCCTTGGCATTGAGTGGGGTGAACTTGACCTTGTCGGCGTCACCGAACATCGCCGCTGCCACCGCGCGGCAGGCATCGACGTCGAGCCCGCTCCACGCCCCCTTGTTGTCGGTCGCCGAGAACCCCGGCAGGCCGGTATTCACACCGCACTGAAGAAAACCCTTCTTCTTGACCGCATCCAAGGTGGCTCCGGCGTGGGCGCTGCCCCTGAGGAGCATGCCC
>CBDTZF010000212.1:0-4858 GCA_965364825.1 uncultured Rhodocyclaceae bacterium
GGTTCGAGGCCGGCGTTTTCGCGGTTTCTCTATGACAACGCTAGTGTTAGACTTACAGGCCTTGTAGACCGTTTATTTTTTCGTTAAAGCAAGGGCACAGTCAGCAAAGCATCAAATTATTGTTCGACGCGGCGGCCAGCGCCCCGCACCGATAAACCAAACCAGTCGGAGAAATTGCGAATGGCTTTCGTTGTTTTCTCTCCCTCTGCGTTGACCCGATCGAAAGTGCGCGCCATCAATGGTCGCACCTTGTTCATCGGTTTTTCCACCACCGTTCTATTTGCCCTCATTGGCGCGGGCGTGCTGGGCTACAAGCTCGGCATTGAGCGCGCCACGGTGGTTGCCGCTTTGTCGGAGGCGGGATTCGAAGTCGAAACCGGCGTGGACGTCGAACTTGATGGCGAAGTCGAAGCGAAGCCACTGATTATCGTAACTACCGCGACAGAAGATCCCGACGATCGATTCCTGATCGACCAGATTGGCGAGCTATCCGGTCGGCTTTTCCGCCTTGAGTCCGAGGCGCAAACACTGGCGCAGCGCATTGGTGTGATCAAGAAATTCGAAAAGCGGGTCAAGAAGGCTGTGCCGGAAAAAGGCACGCCCGATGCCGCTGGTTCGATTGGCGGGCCGATGATTGCCCCCGTGGGCAAGCGCGCCTCGGATGTTTCGTTCAGCGTTCCGATCGAAGTGAGCACGCCGGAAGCGGCGCTCGCCGTGCTGGAGTCGGAACTCGTCAAAATCGACGATCTGCTTGCTTCAGCTGACGACGCCGCGTCGCGCCGCAAACTGGCGCACATGCTTTTCCCCAGTCGCACGCCGGTCGAGGCGGAGCGGCGCAGCTCATCCTACGGCGATCGTTATGATCCGTTTACCGGGCGCCGCGCGTTCCACAGCGGCATGGATTTTTCGGCGCCGACCGGCACCAAAATTGTTGCCAGCGCCGGCGGGCGGGTCATCCAGGCCGGCTATCATCCTGAATATGGCAACAAGATCGCGATCGATCACGGCAATGGCATTGTGTCGCGCTACGCGCACGCATCGAAACTCTTCGTGAAGAAGGGTGACATCGTCAATCCGGGTCAGAAGATCGCAGCGGTTGGCTCGACCGGGCGCTCTACCGGCCCGCATCTGCACTTCGAAATCCTCGAGAACAAGAAGTTCGTCAATCCCGCGCATTACCTGGCGAGGGGTTCGTGAATCTGTTTGGCAAAACAGACACACAAGAGCTCAGCACCCGTCAGTACATTCTCGCAAACGAACACCGGTATCGCGGCTGGCTCTTTCTGATGATCCTGTTGATGGTGCTCGGCGCTTCGGCGTATGCCGGTATCCAGTATTTCGAGGCACAACTCGCCCCCGCACGACGGGTAAGTGTGCTGGAGCTGGAGAACGCCGATTTGCGCAAGTCGCTCGACGATACGCAATCCAATCTGGAAGCGGCACAGATCAAATTCGAGATGGCGCGCGCCACCCGGGCCGGGCTGGAGAAGCAGGTCGGGGAGCTGAGTCAGGAAGTGACGCGCCTCAAAGAAGAACTGAATTTCTTCAGAAAAACGCAAAAGAAGCCGTAAACTACGCGGTAGGCAGCGCTGGCCCGCTGTGTGGCGCGGCCGTTGCGACTGATGACCCAGCTTCGGAGGGACACCATGTTCGGGAAGAAGAAAAACAAGTCGGTTCAGATCCAGAAGTTATCCAGTTTGATCGCCGATAACGTGGAAGTGATCGGTGACGTCGTCTTCAAGGGCGGCCTGCGTGTCGATGGACGCGTGCAGGGTAATGTCATCAACCGGGGCGACGAGCGCGGCTTGCTCGTGCTCAGCGATCGTGGCTGCATTGAAGGCAACGTCAGCACCTTTGACGCGGTGGTCAATGGCACCATCATTGGCGATCTGTCGGTTGGCCATTTCGTCGAGTTGCAACCCAATGCGCGCGTCACCGGCAACATTACCTACAACCAGTTGCAAATGGATTGCGGCGCGGCGGTTGAAGGCAAGCTGGTCAAGACTGGCGACGAAGACGTTATGGACAACAAGATCGTCGACTTGAACGGGACGCCAGCGAATAACCCGTCGGCTGCCTCGGGCGGAAAATAACGTCGCACAAGGCAATTCATGACATTTGCCCCTGAATGGTGGCACTGGCTGGTGCTGGGCATCGTATTGCTGCTGCTCGAGCTGGCCATTCCCGCGTTTTTCATCATCTGGTTCGGTCTTGGCGGCGTGCTCGTCGGCTTGCTGCTGCTCGTTGCGCCGTCAATCTCGCTGACCGCGCAGGTGCTCGTGTGGACGGTAGCGTCGGTGGCAATGACGGTGCTCTGGTTCCGCGTCTTTCGCACCGATCAATACAAAACGCAGGTCGGGCAGACCGCCGGTGCTGCGCTCGGCGAGGTCGGACTGCTGATCACGGCGGTAGCACCCTACCAGCCGGGGCAGTTGCGGTTCCAGAAGCCCATACTGGGCGCGGAACAGTGGGAATGTCGCGCCGACGAATCCATTGCCGCCGGCGAACGGGTGCGCGTGGTGTCCGTCTCCGGCAGCTACGTCAACGTTGAACCTGCAAGCCGCAGTTGATCGCCTGTCAGTCCTGCTAAATTATTTTGGCGCTTGATTATTTTGCCTTCGGCATTCAGCGGCGGTGGGTTAAGTCCGCCACGCGTCCGAGTGTGCGACGGCGATTTCCCGGTTCAAAAACTTCATTAAGGAAACGCAATGCCTGATGCACTGATCGTTGTGATCGCGGTGCTTGTTTTTGTCGTCATCACCATCGCCAAAGGCGTTCGGCTGGTGCCACAGGGCGAGGAATGGATTGTCCAGCGGCTCGGTAAATACCACGGGACGCTGATGCCCGGCCTCAACATCCTCATCCCTTACCTCGACAATGTCGCCTACAAGCTCGTTACCAAGGACATCATCCTCGATGTGCAGGAGCAGGAGGTGATCACGCGTGACAACGCGGTGATCCTCACCAATGCAGTGGCCTTCATCAAGGTGACGGATCCGGTCAAAGCGGTGTATGGCGTGACCGATTTTTCCGAGGCCATCCGCAACCTCATCATGACCACGCTGCGCTCGATCATCGGCGAGATGGATCTAGATCAGGCGCTGTCCTCGCGCGACAAGATCAAGGCCCGTCTGCGCGAGAGCATTGCCGACGAAGCGGTCGATTGGGGGCTGACAGTCAAGTCGGTCGAGATTCAGGACATCAATCCGTCGGATTCGATGCAGCGCGCGATGGAATTGCAAGCGGCCGCCGAACGCGAACGCAAGGCGATGGTGACCCGTGCCGAAGGTCTCAAACAGTCGGCCGTGCTGGAAGCGGAAGCCCGCCTGGAGGCCGCCAAACGCGACGCCACCGCGCAGGTGATGCTCGCCGAAGCCTCGGCCGAATCGATCCGCCGCGTGGCCGCCGCCGTCGGCGACAACATGGCACCGGTGCAATACGTGCTCGGTGAAAAGTATGTGGCTGCTTTGAACAGGCTGGGCGCGTCGGACAACGCGAAGATCGTGCTGTTGCCGGCCGATCTTCAGTCAGCGGTTAGAGGCTTGTTCAGCAAGACCTGAACGGACGCGTAAGTGACAGTGGCAACAGGCTGCCAGCTTCGTAGGTTGGCCAGACGAAGGAAGCCCAACACTCCGGTGGTCGCCAGATGTTGGGCTTCGCTGCGCTCTGCCCAAGCTACCCAGCTGAAGCGATGGTGGCATACCCAGGCGCGGGTCCTGGATTCCGTCCTGCGCCGGAATGACGCACGGTCGGGGTCGCGCCGGGCAGTCGGGCCCTCCCCACCGTCGTACCGGCGAAGGCCGGTACCCAGAACGGCCTCCGCTGCCGGATGTGCCGTACACATAGCAATTCCGCAATATGAAGCGGCCGTAACGCCGATCAAAATTTCCGCTACGTGTACTACCGATAACCTTTGAAATCGCGCAGCAGGAAGACGTAAAGATCGCGCGAGTAGCCCGGGTGCACTTCAACATGCACCTCGCCGACCAATTCACTGCTGGAAAAGCGCGACGCAACATCCTCGATCGTAGGCGTGCGTGAAAGAAACAGCACCGGACGCGAATCGCCCGGCGTCAAGTGGGTGGTGAGTTGGTACTGGTCGATGACGCGATCGTCCGGATTCCAGCTTGCGTAGTTCGTCAATTCAAGCCGATAGACGACCTGGGCCAGAATCTCGCGGTCGCGGGCGACCACGATCGCATCTGGATACCGGGCGTGAAACGGTGCAACCGCGTCGGCCATTGCCGACCAGCCACGCGCACGTTTGTAGGGGTCATTCTTTGCGGTCAGTTCGGTGCCGGTAGCGCGCGCTATGTCGGGCCAGTGATAAACCGCGACGCCGAGCAACGTGTTAATGAGCACCGCGAGTGTGACGAATCGCCACCGTTCAGCCTCGCCAAGAAAAGCTATTGCGATTACGCAGGCAGCCACGAACACCGGCGCGGCCCAGTTTCCGTTGGCCCGCCCGGTGACGGCTTGAACACACACCAGCAGCAACAATGGCAGTACCAACAGCAGCAGGCGACGGTAGGCGATGTCTCGCCACAGGCGTGGCAGGCGAATCAGCGCCCACAGCAGCCCGATACTCAGCAACGGGCCGAAGGACAGCCACTGTGCGCCGATGAATTCGAACAGTTCGCCCGGCGCCCAGCCGCGTTCTTCCAGCCGCGTGATTTCGGCAGTGTGGCGAAAAGTGGGGAAGCCGTGTTCGACGTTCCACCACACGTTCGGCAGGAAGATCGCAACGCCAAGCATGAAGCCGACCCACGGCTTGAGGCTGACCAGCTGGCGCCGCCCGGCCGCGTCAGCGAGCATGACGAGAAAGGCCGACCCGGCGAAGGCCGCCATGGTGTACTTC
>CBDTZF010000213.1:0-4852 GCA_965364825.1 uncultured Rhodocyclaceae bacterium
TCGGCGGGTCGACCGTCTCGCGCCACTGTGTTTCACGCGACAACGTTCGGGCATCAAGTGCTTCGTTCGCGTTTGACTTCGTTTTTCAGCCGCCATACCCGCGTCACCGACGGCTGCACCCGGACGTTACGGATGATGCGTGCCAGATGCGTGCGGTCAGCGACTTCGATGTTGAACTGCAGCGTGGTGTAGGGCGACAACTCGGTGTCGATCGAGACGTTGAGAATGTTGGCTTCGGAGCCCGAAATCGCCGCCGCCACATTGGCCAGCACGCCGCGCTTGTCGAAGGTGAGCACGCCGATCGCGACTTCGAACAGGCGATCATCGTCGGCCGGCTCCCAATCGACATCGATCCAGCGCCCGCGATCGCCGCGGAAGCGCAAAACGGCGGCGCAGTCGTCCACATGCACTTCCAGACCCTGGCCCTTGCGAACGGTGGCAATGATAGCGTCGCCGGGAATCGGATGGCAGCAGCGCGCCAGTTGCACCGCCGCGCCTTCGCTGCCACGGATCGGTACCGCCCCGGCGGGCTTGGGCTTGACCACGTCAGGCCGGCCAGATTCGAGATCCTGCGCTTCAGCCAGCCGCCGCGCGACGATCACCGGCAAGCGCTTGCCGAGGCCGAGTTCGACATAAATCTCGCGCCGCGTGCGCACGCCGACATCGCGCAGGAATCGATCCCACGCAAAGGTGCTGATCTGTCCGAGCGTCAGCCCGTGCGGGCGCAGCGCCTGATTGAGCAACCGCTCGCCGAGCGCCACCGATTCATCCTGCTGCGCATTCTTGAGAAAGTGCCGGATCTGCGAGCGCGCCTTGCCGGTGCGCACATAGCTCAACCACGCCGGATTGGGGCTGGCGTGGGCGGCGGTGATGATCTCCACCTGGTCGCCATTGCGCAGCTCGGTGCGCAGCGGCATCAGATCGCCGTTGATACGGCAGGCGACGCAGCGGTTACCGATGTCGGTGTGCACGGTGTAGGCAAAATCAACCGGCGTCGAGCCGCGCGGCAGGGACAGGATGAGCCCCTGCGGCGTGAACACGTAAACCTCGCCGGGAAACAGGTCGATCTTGACGTGTTCGAGAAACTCTACCGCCTCAACCGAGGCCGACTGCAGGTCGACGAGCGACTGCAGCCAGGTATGCGTTTTCTGGTGCAGTTCCGACAGACTGGTTTCATCGTCCTTGTACAACCAGTGCGAAGCCACGCCCGATTCGGCCACATGATGCATCTGCGCAGTGCGCACCTGCACCTCGACCGGCGTGCCATAGGGGCCGATCAGCGTGGTGTGCAGGGACTGATAGCCATTCGCCTTGGGGATGGCAATGTAATCCTTGAACTTTCCCGGCACCGGTTTGAACATTGCATGCAGTGCGCCAATGGCCAGATAGCACGACTCGATATCGGGCACGATGACGCGAAATCCGTAAATGTCGAGCACCTGCGAGAAGCTCAGGCGTTTTTCGAGCATCTTGCGATAGATGCCGAAAAGGTGTTTCTCGCGCCCGTGGATTTCGGCCGATATGCCCCATTGCGGCAGGCGCGCTTCGAGCGCCGCCAGCACCTTGCCGACCACCTCGCGCCGGTTACCGCGCGCCGCCTGAACGGCCCGCGCCAGCACCTTGTAGCGCAACGGGTGCTTGTGCATGAACGACAGTTCCTGCAGCTCGCGAAACAGGCCGTTGAGCCCCAGGCGATTGGCAATCGGTGCGTAGATTTCCAGCGTTTCGCTGGCGATGCGGCGCCGCTTGGCAGCGCGCACGCAATCGAGCGTGCGCATGTTGTGGAGGCGATCGGCGAGCTTGATGAGGATGACGCGCAGGTCACTGGCCATCGCCAGCAGCATCTTGCGGAAATTCTCCGCCTGCGCTTCCTCTTGCGAGCGGAACTCCATCTTGTCGAGCTTGGAGAGGCCGTCGACCAGTTCGGCCGTGACCTTGCCGAAGCGCTCCGCCAGCTCGTCCTTGGTGACCGACGTATCCTCCATGACGTCATGGAGCAGCGCCGCAATCAGCGCCTGTGAGTCGAGTTTCCAGTCGGCCACCAGTTCGGTAACCGCGACCGGATGGGTGATGTAAGGCTCACCGCTGATGCGGTACTGGCCGCTGTGTGCCTCGGCCGAATAGTGATATGCAGCTTCGACGCGGCCGACATCCTCGGGGCGCAGGTAGGCGGATATTTTCTTGCGCAGGCGCTCAAAATCGAGCATTGACACGCTCGACACCGGCGGCCGGTGGGGCGCGGGAACGGGGCGACCGACGTCCATCGCTGCGCCGTGCTAAGGACCGAACCCGGACATCATGCGGCGCTCAGGCCTGACCCCGGTTGAGAATTTCCAGACCAACCTTGCCGGCTTCGATCTCGCGCAGCGCGATCACCGTCGGCTTGTCCTTGTCGGCCTTGTCGACCTCGATCAGTGGTTCGCTGCCGGCGGTGAGCTGGCGCGCGCGGTAGGTCGCGGCCAGCGTGAGCTGAAAGCGGTTGGGAATTCTCTTGACGCAATCTTCAATCGTAATGCGGGCCATGAACTTTCAGTCCTTCTCGATAAAATCAAAATATGTGGCATGTCGTGCCCGCTGATTGGCGTAGCGCACCCTGCTGGCGCGCACCACAGCCGCCAGATCGTCCAACGCATCGGGCAACACGTCATTGAGTATAGCGTAGTCGAACTCGGCCACATGACGCATCTCGTCCCGCGCACCGAGCAGCCGACGCGCGATCACCGCCTCGCTGTCAGTCCCCCGTCCGCGCAAGCGCCGCGCCAGTTCGTCCATCGACGGCGGCAACACGAAGACCCCGACCGCATCGGGAAACGCGGCGCGCACCTGCTGCGCGCCCTGCCAGTCGATTTCCAGCAGAATGTCGCGGCCTGCGGCGATCTGCGCCTTGAGCCATGCCCGCGAGCTGGCGTAGTAATTGCCGTGCACCTGCGCCCACTCGACAAATTCGCCGCGGTCGCGCAAGGCGCCAAACGCATCCACATCAACGAAGTGATATTCGCGCCCGTCCTGCTCGCCCTCCCGCGGTGCCCGCGTGGTGTAGGACACCGAGAGCCGGATATGAGTATCGCGTTCGAGCAGCGCCCGAACCAGGGTGGTTTTTCCGGCGCCCGAGGGCGCGGTAACGATAAACAGGGTTCCGGACATCGAGCTTCCGTCGCGACGTGGCATAAAACACCGATTCTAGCCGCAGCGCACGCAAGAAGTGGTATCCACAAGCACCCCAAACCGGGGGCTTGGTTCCGCGCTGCCCCCTGACGCTGCTACATCGGCTCCGATTGCTCTTGTGCAATCCGCCACAGCCCATCGGTTTCGCGCCAAGTCAGAGTTTTTCGCGTGCGATCGCGGTAGTTGCGCGACTTATAGCCCTGCTCGAAGGTCACGGTTGCAATATCGCCATCGATCATCACCTCCGGCGCCTCGACGGTCACGCGAATTGCGCCCTGTTTGTCGAGCTTGCTGCGCCGGTCGGCTTCCCACTCGGAGCGTGACTGGTTTGCACGCGGCGAATTCGTCGTCACGTACGTCGCCAGATAGGTTTCGATGTCCTTGTCTTCCCAGGCCCGCCGCCATTGCTCCAGCGCGGCAAGCACTTGGGTTTCAGCCTCCTCGGCTTTAACGATCGGCGTTTCCGCCGCTGCGGTGACCGGGGTTTCCATCACTTCTGTGACTTGTACGGAAGCCGGTGCCGCCTCGGGTGGCAGCGCCGGCGCTTTCACCGATTCTTCCAACCGTTCCTTCGGCTTCTCAGCCACGTTCTCCGCTGCGTCCGCCTGTCCGACTTGCGCGAGCGCTGCATCGCTCAGCGTTTGGGTTACGGGCGCATCGGCGGGGGGTGTCGCTGCCGCCGCGACAGGGACAACCATGGCCGACAACGCCGCCAGGTGTTGGCGCGCTGCCGCGTGATCGGGCGCGAGGACGAGCGCCCGCTCGAATGCGGACCGCGCCGCGGCAGTTTCACCGCGCGCGGCATGCACCCAGCCAAGCGTATCGAGCAATGTGGGACGCTCACCGCCGATTTCGAGCGCTTGTTGCGCCCACTGGAGTGCGTCGTCCAGGCGGGTCTTGCGCTCGGCGGACAGGTAAGCGAGGTTGTTCAATGCCATGAGGTTTCGCGGTTCGAGCGCGAGTGTCGTGAGGTAGGCCGCTTCGGCCTCCTCGAGCCGCCCCGCCCGCTCGAGTGCTGCGGCGTGGCGGATGTGCACCTGCGCGACCTTGGGGGCCTGGCGCGCGGCGGCGGCGTAGTCTTCGAGCGCCGCGTCAACGCGACCCAGCGCCAGCAGCGCGTCGGCTCTTCCCATCCGCGTGGCGGCATCGTGCCGCCCGGCGGCGATTAGACCCGAAAACGTCTCCTGCGCCTCTTCCGCACGACCGGCGCGCAAATAGGCGTGCCCTAGCGCTTGCCGCGCACGGTCATTGTTGGCGTCGACCTCCAGCGCATGCTTGAGCATCTCGATACTTTCTTCCGACTGGTTGTCGGCCAGCAATGCCATGCCGAGGCCGCTCAAGGCGGCACCGTCTTCGGCGTTCTGCGTGAGCAGCGCGCGGTATTGCGGTATGGCGTCCTGCGGCTGGCGCAGTTGCTCCGCCAGCCACTCGGCCAGGGCGAGGCGAACCTCGCGCACCCCGGGATGCGCGTCGACCGCAGCCTGCAGGCGTGCGGCCGCGCCGGGCAGGTCATCCAGTTCGGCCGACAAACGGGCATGCGCCGCGATGACTTCCACCCGATCCGGCGCCGCGATCAGGGCTTTGGCGAGCCAGCCGACGGCGGCTGTCGCGTCCTTGAGTCCGTGCGCAGCCGCCGCGAGCCCGAGCATCGCCTGATAACTGCTCGGCGCAAGGCGCAACGCTTCAT
>CBDTZF010000214.1:0-4851 GCA_965364825.1 uncultured Rhodocyclaceae bacterium
GGAGGGCGCGCCGCCCACATCGACAGTCGCGAGCCGATCAGTCAGAGCGAAGAAGCAAAAACCCTTACTGATACGCTCGCACAAGCCGCTGCCGCCCATAACGCCGCGCTCGGCGGCGATGCGGACACGCTGCCGGTGAGCGAAGGGCTCGAAGCCGCTCTCGAAACGCTCAGCGCAACTAAATCGAACGCCGATGGCGGCCCGGCTTCATCCGGCCAGCCCCCGTCAAACACCGACGCCTTCAAGACCACCGCCGGTGGCACCGGCACCGTACCCGCGTGGCCCACCCCGCGCATCCACTTCGCCGCCCCCGGCGGCATCGCCCAGATCACGCCTGTAAGCGCCATCCTCACCTCCGGCAAAACCCTCGGCCTCGCCGCCGGCCACGACATCGCCTTCGTCGCCCAGCAAAACCACCGCCTCGCAGTGAAAGACGGCATTGCGCTGTTCACAATCGGCAAGGCCAGCGGCAACAAACCAAACCAGGAGACCGGCATCCACCTGCATGCCGCCTCCGGAAAAGTGAGCACCCAGGCCCAAAGCGGTCCCATCCGTGCCGCGGCAGACAAGCGCGTGACAATCGCCAGCACCGAAGCAAGTGTTACCGCAGAAGCCCCAAAATACCTGCTCGCCACCGCCAACGGCGCCTACATGCGACTGGAAGGCCCCAACATCCAACTGCATGCACCGGGGCAGGTGAAATTCAAATCAAGCCAGAAGAACTGGACCGGGCCGGCCAGTGCGTCGGCGGCTGGGCTGAGTTTCCCCGATGCGAGCGCGCTGGATATCAAGCAACACCTGCGCGAACTCTTCGACGAGCAATTCGTGCTCAAAGACGAACTGACGGGCGAGGCGCTGCCGATGACGCCATACCGCATCGTCGATGGGCGCGGCCAGGTGTTGGCCACGGGCCATACCGATGCTGATGGCAAGACGATTCGCGTGCGCGCTTCGCGCAGCGAGAAATTGAAACTCGAACTGATTTGAATCTTGAATAGCAAGGAGCAAGCAATGGAAAACACGCAAGCATTGGAAAACACATCGGGCCAGGGCAACGCTGGGGCATTGCCGGCGGGAATCGACAAATGGAACTGGGGCGCCTTTTTGCTCAACTGGATATGGGGGCTGGGCAACCGCACCTACATTTCGCTGCTCATGTTCGTGCCGCTGGTCAATTTCATCATGGCCTTCGCGCTGGGTCTGAAAGGCAGTGCGTGGGCGTGGCGCAACAAGCAATGGGACAGCGTCGAGCACTTTCGCGCGGTACAGAAGAAATGGGCCTGGTGGGGTGTGGGCGTGTGGGCGCTTTGGATCGCGCTGGCGGTCGGAGCCTACTTTGCTGCGACGGCGATGATGAAGGGCTCGGATGCTTATCGGCTGGCGCTTACGCATGTACAGAGCAGCGCTGAGGTTGGGCGTATCGTAGGCAAACCGATGCAAGGCGGCACCCCCTCCGGCCAGATGGAAGCGACGGGCGCAAACGGTTCGGCGCAGCTGTCGTTCGATGTCACCGGCCCCACGGGCGCCGGAACGGTGTTCGTGACGGCGCGCAAACCGCTCGGCGTGTGGACAATCGATGAACTGGTCTTCGAAGACGCCGCCAGCGGCGAGCGTATCGAGTTGAGCGAATGAGCGCGCAGTGCGCGCACACCTGCGACGCAGAGGACTGAACCATGTACCGCGAAACCGACATATCGAGTCGCGATGAAACCATGGCGGCCGCGCACGGTGTCCAGATCGCCGAAGGACAGACGAATCGCACCGAAGGCTCGATCGTCGAAGCCAAAGTGCCGCCCGCCCCCTTGTTCTTTCTTCGTCCCGCCACAGGCGAACTGGTGGTCGTCATGCCGCAGGATCGGCCGGCGTTTTTGCACGAGGTGCAAAGCGTCGATGATTTCATTGGCCGCATGATGCGCGCGCGTAGTGAGTCGCAAACACTACAGGATGAGCTCATGCGTCTGCCCCATACCACAGAGGGCGACGCGCAGAGCGAGCCCGTGATGCGTCAGCTCGACAAGGTCCTCGCGGAAGAGGCCTCCGCACGCAAGGCAGCGCATGAAGCGCTCGATGGCGTCACGCTCAATCCCGGTGCCGACCTGATTGAATTGCTGCCGCTGTCGACGCGCACCAATCCACAGGGGCTGCCGCTGGGAAAAAAATTCACCTATGTGCGCAGCACCAAAGTGGAGAATCACTGGCGCGCTTACAAGCTCAGTGGCGCGGACAAGCCGCAACTGAAATCCTTTCTCACGTACGACAAGAAAAACGGCTGGAAACTGGATGAAAAGAAACTGAGCACGAGCCTGCGCGATACAGGACAGGACGTGCTCAAGAAACTCAAGAAGCTCGAGACACCGAAAATAGAGAAGCAGCTGGCCGAAGTCGAAGCCGAGTGGTCGCCTGAGTTCGTGCAGGCCTTCAACGGCAGGGCGCATTTCGTCTCGCCGGATGAAGAAAATGACATGGTGCAGTACGGCGGCGGTGCACGCGTGCTGCGCGCCTTCGCGGGTGCCTCGGTCGCGCTGGAGGGCAATTTCAAAGGCAGCCTGGATGAGATGCTCGAAGGCAAACTGCCCACGGTCAAGGCCGCACTCAAAGGCAAGGCGGAAGGCGCGCTCATACTTGCCGAAGGTCAGGTTGACCTCAAGCTGCTGCTGCCACATGCGCGCGGTCTCAAACTGCTCGGCCTGCCTGCGCTGCGTCACGACAAGACGGGCGACACCGCGGTTGACTACTATCCGATGGGTTTCGTCCGTCTGGCATTCGAGTTTGGCGCCAACGGCTCAGTCGGCGCCAGCGTGCTGGCCGAAGGCGGAGTCGAGCTCGAATTCGACCCCGGCGGAGTGCAGCAACTCAAGGGTCGGGGGATGAAGCGCAAGGCATCGGATGTCCGGGCGCGCAGCCTGGTCGTCAATGACAAAAAGAATGCGAAGGCGAAAGCCGGTGCCGACCTCGAGACCGAATTGAGCGCCTTCGCCGGCGCCTCGGCGGAAGGTTCGGTCAAAGGCGCGATGCAGTGGCAACAGCCCGAATCGAAAGCGTTTGGCGACTTCGCCATGATCGAGCCGAAGATTGCCGGCCTCGCCGGCATCGGCGGCTCGGCTGCATTCAGTATCGGCTACTCGGCCAAAGACAAGAAATTCCGCATCGTCGCCAAGCTGGCCGGCTGCGTCGGGCTTGGCCTGTCAGGGAAGATCGGCGCCGAAATCGGCGTCGGCGAAATCTGGGAATTCGCCTGCTGGTTCCGGCATCAGGTGGTGGCGGCGCGAGATCAGAATTTGGCGTATTTCATGAAGGATGCGTACGAGGCATTCTCCGCAATGTACACGCTGGCAATCCTTGAGGGGAAGAAGCTGGCAAGCTACTTGGGTAAAGAGGTGGATGACTTGAAAAACCAGCTCCTTAGGTGGGTTCGTGCAAACCAAGAAGAATTTGCCAAAGCCGTCAAAGAGTCAACGGAAATTCTATTGATGGCCTCGGCCAACGTGAAAGGCTTTTTGCTAGAACAGCTTCGCTTGCTCGACCGCAAGCTCGATGCTTTCAAAGACGAAGCTGACGAGACGTGGCGGCAGATGAAGGACAACGTCAAAGAGGCGCTCGACTGGTTGCTGGGCGCGGTCTATCAGCAAGCCGAGCTGGAAAACGTGTATCAATACGCGACGGTGGATTTCAGCAAACGGGCGGATACGCGTGAGGTCGAGGCGTTCGTTGCGAACACGGTCGGAAGTATCCAGATGGCTTCACTGAACGCGAGGCTCAAAGACGTTCCGGCAATCGGATACCGTCTGGCGCGCAATGACGAATTCAGCTACCAGCTCCAGTACGGTGTCCACACAGCCTGGAACGACAAGGGATGGGGGAATGGTAGCACGGCGCTGGCGTGACACCCGCCGCTTATCGCCACGGTTCGTCGAGGTTCAGTGCGCATCGGAACCAGCGCGCTGATTTTTTTTGGGGATCATCTCCCCGGCGGGTGAGCGCTGTTCGGAGACCGCCTGAGGCGCCTCTGATGACGCGCTCGGTTCCGCTTGGCGGGCCGGTGGGATCGAGCACGTCGCTACGCCCGGAAATATCAGGTGTATACCAGTCATTGACCCATTCGTAGCCGGTACCTGCCATGTCTGCGATACCAAGTTCGCCTTCGCCCATGGCACCAACGGGTAGCGCGACAGAACTTGATGCGGACAATCCCTCGGTAGCTACGAAGTGTTTTTCAAGCTTGATGTCGTCGAACGGATAGGGTCCAGCGAAGTACACCTCTTTGCCACCGTCTCGCGCCGCGAACTCCCATTGTGTTTCCGACGGCAGATCGAAGGGTTGTTTCGCAATTTCTGCAAGCCATGCACAGTAGTCTTTGGCGTCCTGCCAGTTGACCTGCATGACTGGATAATCGGGGAACCGATACTGAATCCTGTATTGCTCGCCATCGAGTTTGTACGTTCGTTTCGTTGCCCGCGTAAACACATCGTAGTCAGCAAACGTCACCCGCGTGCGGTAAATCGAAAAATTGCTCACCGTCACATCCTGTGGCGGCTTGTTGTTGTCATCGCTCGTCACGGCACCCGGTTGGCCTTCACGTGCCCCCCAGTCGCCAAACCAGAAGCTGCCGCCTTCCACAAACACCATATTCGACTTAACGCGCTCAATGAAGGTATCCAGTTCCGCCTTGTCCGGCGGACCGCCACGGCTCAGATGTTCCCGGAAGAGCTCCCAAAATTGTTCTTCGACCTCCGGCTCCACCCAACTAAAGAACTCGTGCAACCGTTTCCAAACGTAAGGCTTGGGCGATGGCGTATCGAGCGCCATCTTGACGAACTCAGGATCGAGTTCAAGCCGCTTTTTGCTTTTTGG
>CBDTZF010000215.1:0-4825 GCA_965364825.1 uncultured Rhodocyclaceae bacterium
GCCGAAGGCGGCAGGGCGCGCTGGCTCGATCGCCATCCACGGGCGCAAGCGCATGTCACGGCGCGTTGGGTGTCCCTGTTCGCCTACGACAATCACGCACTCGGTGACTTGCTCGCCGTTTGGCAGGCGGGGCCGGCGCAGACCGTGCTGTGGGTGCCGGAAGGACGCGCGCTGAAGCAGGCTGCGACGTGTCTCGATCTGCCCGGCTTGGGTGCGGGTGAGTGCGTTGCGCGCGGCGCCTTGCTGGTGTGCGGCTTGCCCTTTCTGCCGATGGACGAATACGACACGCTGCTGGCGTTGTGCGATGTGAACTTTGTGCGCGGGGAGGATTCTTTCGTCCGTGCGCAATGGGCGGCGCGGCCATTCGTGTGGCAGATCTACCCGCAGGCCGAGGCGGTGCATCGCGTCAAGCTCGAGGCGTTTTTCGATCGCTACGGCAGCGGCCTCACGCCGCCCGATCGGGATGCGCTGCATGCCCTGTGGCTTGCCTGGAACGGTTGGGGCGAGGTTGACGCCGCGTGGCGACTGGTCGAGCCGCGTCTGGCTGCGCTGAGCACAAAAGCACGGAAGTGGTGCGACACGCTGGCGCAGCAGGACGATCTCGCCAAACAACTGGTGAATTGTGTGCGGCACACGTTAAAATAACGGGTTATCAACGACTCGCGGCAATGAAGCTGCGCGATTGAAATTCAGGGTATCAGATGAAAACAGCTCAGGAACTGCGCTCCGGCAACGTCATCATGGTGGGCGACACCGCGCTCGTCGTGCAGCGCACCGAATACAACAAATCCGGCCGTAGCTCCGCGGTCGTCAAGATGAAGCTCAAGGACCTGCTCACCGGCAGTGCCTCGGAGGCGGCCCACAAGGCGGACGAGAAATTCGAGGTGGTGACGCTCGAGCGCAAGGAAGTGACCTACTCCTACTTTGCCGAGCCGATGTATGTGTTCATGGACGACGAATACAACCAGTTCGAGGTCGAGGCCGACAACATGACCGATGCACTGAAGTATCTCGAAGACGGTCTGGCGTGCGAAGTGGTGTTCTTCGACGGCAAGGCGATTTCGGTCGAACTACCCAATTCGGTGGTGCGTGAAGTGACCTATACCGAACCCGCCGTGAAAGGCGACACTTCGGGCAAGGTGATGAAACCGGCGACCATCGGTAGTGGTTTCGAAGTCATGGTGCCGGCCTTCGTCGAGCTGGGCGACAAGATCGAGATCGACACCCGCACCGACGAGTACAAGAACCGCGTGAAGTAGGTCGTTTTCCGACCACCGGGAGACGACAGGGGGCGCAGCGGGCGCCCCGTTCGCGTTCACGGCGGCACCGGCGGCCATCGCCGGCGCGGCTTGGTCTACACTCTTGGGCATCCCTTGTGTTTCTCACTCGGGTAATGACCTAAGGAGAACGCCATGATCAAGTCACGCGCCGCCGTCGCCTGGGCCGCCGGCCAGCCACTGGAAATTACCGAAGTCGACGTCGCCCCACCGAAGAAAGGCGAGGTGCTGGTGCGCATCGTCGCCACCGGGGTATGCCACACCGATGCGTTCACGCTCTCAGGCGCGGATCCGGAAGGCATTTTTCCGAGCATTCTCGGCCACGAGGGTGGTGGCGTCGTTGAAGCCGTGGGCGAAGGGGTAACATCGGTCGCCGTCGGTGACCACGTGATTCCGTTGTATACCGCCGAATGCGGTGTGTGCGAGTACTGCACCTCGGGCAAGACCAACCTGTGTCAGGCGGTCCGTGAAACTCAGGGGAAAGGCTTGATGCCTGACGGCACCAGCCGCTTCAGCAAGGACGGCAAACCCCTGTTTCATTACATGGGCTGCTCGACCTTTTCCGAATACACCGTGCTGCCCGAAATCTCGCTGGCCAAAATCAACAAGGACGCACCGCTCGAAAAAGTGTGCCTGCTGGGCTGCGGCGTGACCACCGGCATCGGCGCAGTCATGAATACCGCCAAGGTCGAACCGGGCTCCACCGTGGCGGTGTTCGGCCTCGGCGGCATCGGTCTTGCGGCACTCATCGGCGCGGTGATGGCCAAAGCCTCGCGCATCATTGGCGTCGATACCAATCCGTCCAAGTTCGATCTGGCGAAACAACTCGGCGCCACCGACTGCATCAACCCACTCGACTATGACAAACCGATCCAGGAAGTGATCGTCGATCTCACGAACGGTGGTGTCGATTACTCCTTCGAGTGCATCGGTAACGTCAAAGTGATGCGCTCGGCGCTGGAGTGCTGCCACAAGGGCTGGGGCGAATCGATCATCATCGGCGTCGCCGGTGCGGGCGAGGAGATCTGCACACGGCCGTTCCAGCTGGTCACCGGCCGGGTGTGGCGCGGTTCCGCCTTCGGCGGCGTACGTGGTCGCTCGGAGTTGCCCGGCTACGTTGAGCGCGCGCAGCGCGGCGAGATTCCGCTCGATGTGTTCATTACCCACACCATGGGGCTGAACGACATCAACCACGCCTTCGATCTCATGCATGAAGGCAAGAGCATCCGCACCGTCATCCACTACGACAAATGAGGACAGCATGGACAAGGCGTTTGAGATAATCGACGAACACCGCTGTTTCGGCGGCCGCCAGTTGCGTGTGCGGCACTGGTCATCCACCCTCGATTGCGAGATGGTGTTCGCCATTTACCTGCCGCCGCAGGCGGAGCAGGGTCCGGTGCCGGCGCTCTACTGGCTGTCCGGGCTGACCTGCACCGACGCGAATTTTACGGAGAAGGCCGGCGCGCAGCGGGTGGCTGCGGAACTGGGAATCGCCATCGTCGCGCCGGACACCTCGCCGCGTGGCGAAGGGGTGCCCGACGATCCTGAGGGCGCCTACGATTTTGGTCTTGGCGCGGGTTTCTACGTGAACGCCACCGAGGCGCCCTGGCAGCGTCACTACCAAATGTATGACTACGTGGTGGAGGCGCTGCCGGCGCTGATTGAAGCGAATTTCCCGGTCAGCGATCGGCGCGCCATCAGCGGCCATTCGATGGGTGGACACGGTGCGCTGGTGTGCGCGCTGCGCAATCCGGGACGCTATTTGTCGGTGTCGGCCTTCTCACCGATCTGCCATCCGATGGACTGCCCATGGGGACAGAAGGCTTTGTCGAACTATCTCGGCGAAGATCGCAGCGCGTGGGCGGAATGGGATGCCAGCGCGCTGATCGCCGGGGCGTCGGAACGATTGCCGCTGCTGGTCGATCAGGGCGAGGCCGACAACTTCCTGACCGAACAACTCAAGCCAGAAACGCTCGAAGCGGCGTGCGCGGCGGCCGGCCATCCGCTGACTCTGCGCATGCAGCCGGGCTACGATCACAGCTATTATTTCATCGCCAGTTTCATCGAGGATCATTTACATCATCATGCTGACGCCCTGCTGGCGCGCTGAACGCAACGCCGTGGAGCAGCGAGTGGCAGCCTGCGAAGGCGGACGATGAAGCTCAAGCTGTTGTATTACTGGGAACGCATTCGCGCCAGCTATTGGTTCGTGCCATCGCTGATGCTGTTCGCCGCCACGCTGCTGTCATCGATCGTGGTGCGTCTCGATACCGAATTCGACACCGGGGGAATGTTCCTGGACAGCTGGGGCTACTCGGGCGACAGCGACGGTGCCACCGCGGTGTTGTCGACCATCGCCGGCTCGATGATCACCATTGCCGGGGTGGTTTTTTCGATCGCTCTGGTTGCGCTCTCGATGGCCTCGTCCCAATTCGGGCCGCGCATGTTGCGCAATTACATCCGCGACCGCGTCAATCAGTTCGCGCTCGGCGTCTTCGTATCGACCTTCCTCTATTGCATGCTGGTGCTGCGCACCGTCCGCCACGAATCAGATTCCGTGGCGCCCTTCGTGCCGCATCTCGCGGTCGGCCTCGCAGTGCTCCTCGCGGTCTTGAGCGTCTTCGTGCTGATCTATTACATCCACCATGTGGCGGTGCACATTCAAGCCGACACCTTGATCGATGACATCCATGCGGACCTGCAGCGGATGCTGGACAAGACTTATCCGCATGACATCGGCGAGTCGATCGAGCACGCAAAGAACGACCAAGAGGACGATCAAGCGGGCGAGAAAGAAGATGCGGCCACGGGCCATGCCGATCTTTCGGTGTCACACCATTTCGATCGGCTGGCGGGCCGGGTGTGCTCCGGGCGCGACGACTATGTCGAGGCGATCGATGTCGATGCCTTGCTGTCAGAAGCTACGCAGCGCGATCTGGCGGTGCGGATCGAACGTCGAGCGGGCGATTATGTCGTCGCGGGTGCGCTTGTGCTGTCGGTATGGCCGGGAGACAAAGTCGATGATGCGACGCGCGCCGCGCTGCTCGACTGCGTCATCTTCGGCGCGCAGCGCACGGCGACACAGGATATCGAGTTTGCCGTCGACCAGATGGTCGAGATTGCGGCACGTGCGTTGTCGCCCGGGATCAACGATCCGTTTACCGCGATCGTCTGTATCGATCGGCTCGGCTCGGCATTGGCACGACTGGCGCAACGCGCGTTGCCGCCCGCGCTACGCGTGGACGAAAACGGCACGCCGCGTGTTATCACGCAGCCGGTCAAGTTTGCGCATGTGCTCGACGCCGCCTTCAATGCGCTGCGCCAGTTTGCCCACGGCAACGCGCCGGTGACCATCCGCATGATCGAAATGCTGACTGAAATCGAAGCCTTGGCGACACGTAGCGAGGATCGCGCCGCCCTCGAGCGGCACGCCATGATGCTCATGCGCAGCGCAGATGCGGGACTCGCCGAGCCGGACGACCGTGACGACGCGCGTCGTCGCTACCAGCCCCTGCTCGCCGCGCTGCGCAGAAAAAGAGATCTAT
>CBDTZF010000216.1:0-4819 GCA_965364825.1 uncultured Rhodocyclaceae bacterium
AGGACGCAGGTGAGGCCCCTGCGACCTCAGTTGCCAAATGAGGTAACGCAGGCAGGCGGACCGTCAGCCGTGCAATCGGGCGCGTAGCGCACTCACCCACCGGATCAAGGCTATCGAAGGCCATATGATCAATATCCACAATAGCTTACCAACGACAACAAGCGGTCAACTGCCGTTTCTAGGATCATAGCAACAAGTCTTGCGGCGTACCGACCCGGGTGATACGGTTTGAACGTCTTTCGGCAGGGCGTTCCTGGCGCGATGCCGAAAGTCAGAGGCTTGGGATCGATCGGGAATTCAGGATGACCGCCGATGCCCAATCGGGATCGCGAGGCAACTGTCATGACATGGCGAAACCTGTCGTGTAGCGGAAACAGAACCCGACGCCGCCAGCATGGGCGACGTCCCCTTATTGTCGTCTGCCCGCATTGATACGAGGAGCGCGCGCATGGCAATGAACACCCCGTTACACGCCGCGCATGTTGCCGCCGGTGCGCGCATGGTTGACTTCGCGGGCTGGGAAATGCCGGTCAGCTACGGCTCCCAGATCGACGAACACAATGCGGTGCGTTGCGACGCCGGCATGTTCGACGTCTCGCATATGCTGGCGCTCGAACTGACCGGCGCCGATGCCAGCAATTTCCTGCGCATCCTGCTCGCCAACGACGTGGGAAAACTCGCCTCGCCCGGTAAAGCCTTGTACAGCTGCATGCTGAACGAACGCGGCGGCGTCATCGACGATCTCATCGTGTACTTCTTCTCGCCGACGCGCTATCGCATCGTCGTCAACGCAGCGACCGCCGACAAGGATGTCGCGTGGATGCGCAGGCAGATCGCAAACGCGGGAGCCAACGTGACGCTGGAGGCGCGTCGTAATCTGGCGATGATCGCCGTGCAGGGTCCGAATGCCCGCGCACGCACCTGGCACGCGATCCGCGGGTCGGAAGCCGCCAGCGCCAACCTCAAACCCTTCTGCGCCATCGAGCTGGGTGAAATGCTCATCGCGCGCGGGGGATACACGGGAGAAGACGGCTTCGAGATCAGTCTGCCGGCGGCCAAGGCAGCCGACACCTGGCACGCGCTCGAAGCCGTTGGCGTGGTGCCCTGCGGCCTTGGCGCACGTGACACCTTGCGTCTCGAAGCCGGCCTGAGCCTGTACGGACAGGACATGGATGACGAGACCTCACCGCTCGACGCCGGCCTCGCGTGGACGGTCGATTTCGATGACGCCAACCGCCACTTCGTCGGCCGTGCTGCGCTCGAAGCCAAGCCCGCAAGCCAGCGGATGATCGGACTCGTTCTCGAAGATCGCGGCGTATTGCGTGCTCACCAAGCCGTATTCACCGCTCACGGCGAGGGAACGACCACCAGTGGCAGCTTCTCCCCGTCGCTGCAGAAAGCCATCGCCTTCGCCCGCGTGCCGCTTCCGGTTGGGGTCGAGCAGATGGTGGAGGTCGCCATACGCGGCAAGCGCCACAAGGCGCGTACCGTAAAGCTTCCGTTCGTGCGCAACGGCGAGTCCCTGGTGTAAATTTCGCGGGAGGCGTGCCGTCGTCCCTCGGGTCCGCCATGCCCACCCACCCTTCCCCACTCCTTCGTCTGGAGAGCCCTCGATGGTCACCCCGGCTGATCTCAAGTACACCCAATCCCATGAATGGATCCGCGCGGAAGCCGACGGCACGCTGACCATCGGAATCACCGATCACGCCCAGGCGGCCTTGGGCGACATCGTATTCCTTGAATTGCCCGACGCCGGCCGAACGGTCGTGGCCGGGGACGAATGCGCGGTGGTCGAATCGGTCAAGGCGGCCTCGGACATCTATGCGCCGGTGGCGGGCGGAATCATCGGGGCCAATCAGGAGGCCGCCGACGCGCCGGAATCGGTCAACGCCAACCCCTATGCCGCCTGGCTGTTCAAGATCAAACCCGACAACGCAGACGACATCAACGCCTTTCTCGACGCCGACGGCTACGCCAAGCTGGTCAGCGAAGATTGATCTCGGGCATGCCGGCGACGCTTTTGCGCGGCTGGCATGCGTCAGCCAGTGCAAGGTTCACGGTACGAACGGCAGATCGATCTCGTCGCTGCGCGTCACGCCCTCGGTCATCGCGCGGCACAACGCAAGAAACGCCGTGAACCCGGGCGTCTGGAATTTCTGGCGGTGCCACACGAACTGGAAATAACGCCCCAGATCGAGCTCCGGCACGTCGAGCGGCACCAGAGAGCCGCGCCGGAAGGCATCGCGTAGCGCCAGCCGCGAGATACAGCCCAGACCAAGACCGAATTCGACCGCCCGCTTGATCGCCTCGGTATGTTCCAGTTCCAGCCGCACCTTGAGCGGCTGCGCCAGATGGCGCACTGCCTGATCGAAGGTCGCCCGCGTACCGCTACCCTGCTCACGCAAGATCCACGCTTCGTCCGCCAGCAGCTCGAACGGCACTTCCCCGCGCGACGCCAGCGGATGATCCGGCGCGCAGAAAACGACGAGTTCATCCGCCACCCAGCGATCGGTTTCCAGGTCCGGGTGGCTGCAGCTTCCCTCGATCAACCCCAGATCAAGTTCACATGCGACCAGACGATCGACGATCGCCGACGTGTTATGCACATGCAGATCGACGCGACCGTCCGCGTGTTGTTGAAGGAACCGAGCGACGATCAGCGTTGCCAAATAGTTACCGATGGTCAGCGTGGCGCCGATGCGCAAGTGGCCGACACCTTGTTGTCCGCCCAGAAAGGCTTCGATGTCGCGCGCACGGTCAAGCATGTCGGCCGCCATCGGCACGAGTTGCTCACCGAGTGCGTTGAGTTGCACGTTGCGGCCGACGCGATCGAATAACTGGATATCGAACTGGCGTTCCAGTTCTCCCAACGCCGAACTGACCGCCGACTGCGACATGGCGAGCCCTTTCGCGGCGCGTGAGACGCTGCCGTGGCGGGCAATTTCGAGAAACACCTGGAGCTGTCGGAGACTGATTTTCATATCGATAAAATCGAATATATATATGCAAACAATCCGCTGTATCGAATATAGATCGCACGATAAACTGATACAAGCTAACCTAATATCGGAGTTTCCGAAATGAGCAAACTCGCCACTGAACGCGTCCTCAGCGTGCATCACTGGAATGAAAGCCTGTTCAGCTTTCGCACCACGCGCGATCGTGGTCTGCGCTTCGAAAACGGCCAGTTCGTGATGATCGGCCTCGAACAGGAAGGCCGCCCGCTGACACGCGCGTACAGCATCGCCAGCCCCAACTACGAAGAGCATCTTGAATTTTTCAGTATCAAGGTGCCTGACGGCCCCCTCACCTCGCGCCTGCAGCATCTTCAGCCGGGCGATCCGATCGTCGTCAGCCGCAAGCCGACTGGCACACTGGTGCTGCACGATCTGCGCCCCGGTCGCAACCTTTACCTGCTATCCACCGGCACCGGCTTGGCGCCCTTCATGAGCGTCATCCAGGATCCGGAAGCCTACGAACGTTTCGACAAGATCGTGCTCATGCACGGCGTGCGCTGGAAGTCGGAACTGGCGTACTCCGATTTCATCGAGAACACGCTGCCGAATAACGAATTCTTCGGCGACATGGTGCGTGAAAAGCTCATTTATTACCCGACGGTCACGCGCGAGCCTTTCCGCAACAACGGTCGCATCACGGAACTCATTCCCTGCGGCAAACTGATGCACGACACCGGTCTGCCGCCGCTCGATCACAAAGTGGATCGCGCGATGATCTGCGGCAGCCCGGCAATGCTCAAGGATTGCTGCAACATGCTCGACTCGGTGGGATTCGAAATCTCGCCGCGCATCGGCGAGCCGGGCGACTATGTGATCGAGCGCGCTTTCGTCGAGAAGTAACTCCCGTTGTACGGTGCAATGCCCTGCGGTTATTGCACCGTAACCGCTCGCCGCTCAAAGTCCTTCCGCACTCGCAATCGCCGCCTCGACGCGCTCGACCGCAATCACTTCGATCCCCTTGATCGCGCTCTTGGGCGCATTGGCCTTCGGGACGATGGCATGCGTAAAACCGAGTTTGGCCGCTTCACGCAGCCGTTCCTGGCCGCGCGGCGCGGGGCGGATTTCACCCGCCAGGCCGACCTCGCCAAACACCGCCAGCCGGCGCGACAGCGGCCGGTTGCGCAATGACGAGACGATCGCCAGCAGCACCGCCAAGTCGGCCGCCGGTTCGGTAATCCTGACGCCGCCGACGGCATTGACGAAAACGTCCTGATCGTGACAGACGATGCCCGCGTGGCGATGCGCAACCGCGAGCAGCATGGCCAGCCGGTTTTGCTCCAGTCCCACGCTGAGGCGGCGCGGACTGGGCGCATGGCTGCTATCAACCAGCGCCTGCACCTCGACCAGCAGCGGGCGCGTGCCTTCCTGCGTGATCAGCACGCAGGCGCCGGCCACCTCCTCGCTGTGCTGCGAGAGAAAAATCGCCGAGGGATTGGAGACCGCGCGCAGGCCGCGGTCGGTCATCGCAAACACGCCCAGTTCATTCACCGCGCCAAACCGGTTCTTGAAAGCACGAATGAGGCGGAAGCTCGAATGCGTATCGCCTTCGAAATACAGCACCGTGTCGACCATGTGTTCGAGCACGCGCGGCCCGGCGAGCGAGCCATCCTTGGTGACGTGACCGACGAAAATCAGGCTGGTGCCGCTTTGCTTGGCGAAACGCGTGAGCTGCGCCGCGCACTCACGCACTTGGCTCACCGAGCCCGGCGCCGACTGCGAGGCATCGGAGTACAGCGTCTGTATGGAGTCGATCACGGCAATGCGCGGCCGTGCTTGGGCGAGCGTGGCGAGAATCGCTTCAA
>CBDTZF010000217.1:0-4807 GCA_965364825.1 uncultured Rhodocyclaceae bacterium
GGCTGCTGCGTTCGAGCTGGAGGATCGTTTCGTGTACGTAAGTCATCTGAAGCCTTCTTTGGCGGACGGCATCCCCGATATGGGCCGAAAAAAGGCGAAAGTATGCATGCTGCGGGCGTGCTCGGCAATGCCCCTCCACGGCATGTGCGGTTGCGCTTCATCCCCTCGCGCCCCGCGCCGACGCCACGGTGTTCGATCGATCCGGCGCATCGATCGAACACCGTGCTTTGCGGTCAGCGATCCCGACCGTCAGAGCGCGCCATCATTGCGGCGCGTCGAGCTGCGGTTCCACCGCTTCGTCGCTGGGTTCCATGTCCTGAATCACCGGGCTGGCTTCGAGTGCGGTGAGGGCACTCTCGGTGAAGAAACGCAGGCCGAGTTCGGGGCGATAGCCGTGGATTTCCTTGACGTCGAGGGCGCGCATGAAGGTAATGATCTCCTTGCTGAGCACCTGGCCGGGGACGAGGATGGGGAAACCGGGCGGATAGGGGATGACAAAGGTGGTGGACACCAGTAGCCGGCCGCGGGCCAATTCCTTGTCGATTGAATTGCCTTCGATCGGCAGGTATTCGCACTTGCTTTCGTCATAGGCGAGGAAGAACGCCGAGCGGATGTCACCTTCCGGGGTGCCATTGCCGGCGCTGAGGCGGAAGGCGTCGTGAAAACGGCTGAAGTCGGGCAACGGCGGCAGGTCTTCGGTCAGCGCCTTGACCTTGCGGTTGAAGATTTTCTTTTCGACATTGCTGGCGTCGTCGAGGCGGTCGTCGAGTTCGGCGGCCACCTTGACCAGCACTTCGATCAGGTAGGCGACCGATGAGCGGGTGGTGCCGATGTTGGTCATGAACAGCACGGTGTTGCGCGAGGTCTTGTTGATCTGGATGCCGTGCCGGTCCATCAGAATCTGGTTCTTGAAGGTGTCGCCATCCCAGCCCGAGCCCGCCACCGACAGCGTGACCCGCGTGGTGTCGAGCACGAACTCGTCTTCGGCCCACGCCGCCATGATGTCGCTCCAGCCGTGGTCGGGATCCCAGTAGCTTTTGATGCCCGACATGCGATATTCGGCGGGGATCATGTCGGAGACCACCAGTACCTTGAAATACTTGCTGATCAGCGGGTGACTGCTGATGGCCTTGCGAAGTGACATGGCCTGTTCCACCTGGCGCTGGATGAACTCGAAACCTTCGAGTTCGACCTGCCGGCGACCAACGTCTAGCGAGGCGATGATCTGGTAGTTGGGCGAGGTCGAGGTGTGCGTCATGTAGGCTTCGTGGAAGGCCTGCTCGACTTCGTCCTTGAAGTCCTGATCGTGCACATGAATCATCGATCCCTGACGCAGCGCTGTCAGCGTCTTGTGGGTGGACTGGCAGGCGTAGACGCGCACCCGCACCTTGTCGGGGTCGGGCATGAGCCGCGTCGTGAGCAGGGTGTCATCGTCGGCGTCGGCCATCTTTTCCTTATATTTGGCGTACGCCGCGCGATATTCCGGGGTACGAAAGCGCGCGCGCAGCACACCGGCACAGTGCATGCCGGTGCGGCGCCGATAGGCCGGGCCGAAGCGCGCGAAGGCAAACCACGCTTCGTCCCACAGAAAGACCAGATCGGGTTTGATCGCCAGACACTCTTCCATCACCCGCTCGACGTTGTAGACGATGCCGTCGAAGGTGCAGTTGGTGAGCAGCAACATGCGCACCCGGTCGAGCTTGCCGGCGGCCTTGAGTTCGAGCAACCGATGTTTGATCTCACGCAGCGGCACCGCGCCGTACATCGAATAGTCGTTGAGCGGATAGCTGTCGAGATACACCACCTGGGCACCTGCCAGAACCATGCCGTAGTGGTGCGATTTGTGGCAGTCGCGGTCGATCAGCACGATGTCGCCGGGGCGCACGATGGCCTGCACCACGATCTTGTTGCAGGTTGACGTGCCATTGGTGGAGAAGAAGGTTTGTTTCGAGCCGAAGGCGCGCGCCGCTTTTTCCTGTGCCTTCTTGATCGGCCCGATCGGCTCCAGCAGGCTGTCGAGTCCACCGGAGGTGGCCGAGGTTTCAGCGAGGAAGATGTTCATGCCGTAGAACTCGCCCATGTCTTTGATCCAGTGCGAGCGTGTGATCGACTTGCCACGGCTGATCGGCATGGCATGGAACACGCCGGTCGGCTTGCGCGCGTATTTTGTGAGGGCATTGAAGAAGGGCGCCTCGTAGCGGTCGGAGACACCGCGCAGGATGTTCAGGTGCAGGTCGACATGGTCTTCCTGGTTGTAGAACACGCGCTGGCAGTTGCCTAGATCGGTGCCGGCGATCTCTTCGACCGATTGATCGGTGAACAGGTACACATCCAGTTCCGGTCGCAGCTTGGCGATCAGCCGGCACAGCTCGGGGCCATACTCCTTGGGTTCGACGTCCTCCAGGGCGTCGTTGTCCATTCCCGTGCGGTAACGGTGGAGGATATCGAGGGTCTGATCCGACTCCAGCCTGAGGCCGTTGCGCACCACTACTGCCTGTAAGTTGTGGTTGAACATGACGCCGATCAGCGCATCAGTGAGGCTGGGCACGAACACCGGCTCGTAAACGAAAGGATCTTCCGGCCGGCGCATCGAAGCGACCGTGCGGCGCAGGTTGGCTTCCTGCATGGGCGTGAAGTTGTCGACGAACAGCACTTCGAAATACAGCAGATCCTTGCCGCGCTTCTCGTTGGTTTCGTCATCGGGACTGCCGTCGATCAGCTCCTCAACAACGTGGTGATGCGGATTGCGTCGATAGCTGTTACTGAGCAGCGCGCGGCAGATGTTGCGCACCGTGCTGGCGAGCGCCTCCACCCGCCCCTCGGCAACCAGATCGAGCAGGCGGTCAAAAGTGTGGTGGCCCGGAAAGGCCCAGTAGAGTTCGATCGGGCGCAGCGATTCGAGCAGCTCGACGACCTTGCGCTGCGCCTCGTTGCGTTTGCGCTCGGACAGATCGTGGGTGAGTTGTTCGCAGGCGATCTTGAGCGCGGTCCAGCGATCGGTTCGCAGTTGAAGGGCGCTGTAATACTCACCCAGGGATTTTTTCGTTTTGCTCGCTACCTTCATGGTTTGTGTCTCCTCGCCGAACTCTGTGTTTCGGGCTTTTGATTCTCGTTACGACCCTCGCGCGAACAAGCTGACTAAGCGGGGGGTGGATGGCCGAAGCCGATAAGTCGCTGGCCCGGCACAAAGTGTGAAAAAGACTGTGGCCAGTCGCTCCCCGGCCAGAAAAAGTTGGCACGCCCCTCCGCCGGCCAGTAAGCGGCTGAATACACCGTGCCGAAGCCGCGCGCGAATGCCGATGAGTAGATCGGCGGTCGCAGAAATGCGCCGATCAGGGTTTCGCCGTCCAGCTCGCTATCCTGCAGCATGAGCAGCAGGTGACGCTGGCGCTCCACCGTGGCGGTGGCGCTGGCGTGCTGATGCCATTCGATCTTGCGCTGGTGGTTGGTGGCGGCTGCTGTGCGCCGGATGTCGCCACGTTTGCCGGGCGCGACATACACCGTTGCAAACTCGCCGCTGCGGTCGACCACGGTCACGTTGTAGCTCATGTGCACCGGGATGCGCGCCAGCGCCTTGGCCGCCTCCGCCGTGCGTGTGCAGGTTTCGAGCACATAGCGCAGCAGCAGCGGCACGCCGAAGCCCTCACCAACGTCGCGTCGCCCGCCGAAGGCCAACGATACCGCCAGGCCGTCTTCATTGATGCCGTCGAGCAGGCCCCAGATGCAATCGCTCATGCCGATCACCTGGCGGCCGTTCCAGGCCGTTTTCAGGATCAGGCCCTCGCACAACTGCGGCGGGTAATCGTAATTGCGTACCAATACCGGGTTGTCGCCGGACCACACCGCCTGCGAGCAGGCGGTGACATAGGGCGGCGGACAGAACAGCGACAGGAAGCGCGCTTCGAGATCACCCCCGCCGGCCAGCTCGACCAGCCGTTCATAGGTTGGCAGCATCTCCGGCAGGTGAGTGCGCAAGGCCCGCACGCAGGGCAGATAATAGGGGCGTGCGGCGTCGCCGCTTTGCAAATACCAGCGCTGATACGATGGCCAGAATGTATTGAACAGGGATTGCCACACGGCACCCGGCCGCGCTTCTTCGACGGCGCGAAAAAGCAGCGACTGGTTCTGGATGAAGGTCATGCGCCGCGTGCCCCTTATCCCGGTTCAGAGGATCTTGAACGCGCCGGCAGTCGGTGCGGGTTCCGCAAGCTCCAGTGCCGAGCCGAGCGGCCGGCCCTTGTAAAAGTTCTGGATGCCGCGAATCCAGTTCGATGCGCGTTCGTTGAGCTTGAACTCGTCAGTCATCGAGCGCCCGCGCGTGATCAGGATGCCCAGATCGGCGCCCTCATAGCGGTAGTCGCCGGGACCGGTGATGCGCAGCCAGAAGGCTTCCTTTTCGCTCTCCACCGCGAGGCGGTGATGGTCGAAGCGGTGAAAGCTCACATTGCCGGCGGCGTCCATGCGGTAGATGCCCGATTCGGGCGCCTGATCGACGAGATCGACGGTGTCCTCGGTGTGTTTCATCACTAGCTGGCTCCAGCTGTCGATGTACTTCGGGTTCTTCCAGCGCTCGTTCATCGCCGCCACGTCGAGATCGAAGTCGGCGCCGCTGAATTCGAGCAGGTGGAAGAAGAACAGCGGGGCATCGGCATAGGCGAACGCTGCGTGGTTGGTCATCGGGCTGGCACCGCAGACGCGCGGATTCAGTTCGCCCAGATAGACCTCGTTGGTGTCCTGGTCGATCAGAAAATCGAGGTCGAAATAGCCGCGGTAACCTTCCTTGAGCAACTGGTTGCCGAAGGCGTAG
>CBDTZF010000218.1:0-4802 GCA_965364825.1 uncultured Rhodocyclaceae bacterium
ACGGCGGCGCCACGCCGCGTGTAGTCCCGATCGGCGACGCCGGGGTCGCGTTGATGCTCGCGTCCGATGCCGGCCGTCAGGTCAACGCGCGGGCGATAGCCACCTCGCGCGACGTCCTGCTCTTCCTGAGCAGCGCGAAAGGCATGCCAGCTGGCCTGTACCTCAGGATTCGAGATGACGGCGCGCTGCACCGCCTCGCGCACGGAGGCCGCCGGGGCGGCAACCGCGATGAGCGGAGCAAGCAGAAACACGGCGAGGTAACGACGGGCGGGACTGCAGGTTATTTTTTTCATGGACTCAACAAGCGGACAAAACATCCGTAACTAAATGATGGGTGCCAGAGGCGATCGGCTTGAGCAATCAAAAACGGAGCGCGTCGCGCGGGATGAGAGGACAACACAGTGGTGGCACGCTGCATGGCAGGGTTCCGGTAAGTGAATCACGCGTACCGACTGCGAATCGGCCGTGGCGCCGCGCTTTTTTATTGTTATCGGCAATGTTAAGTGAAGATTCACACCTAAAATGTAAAAAACATGTGCTGCGCACTTCGCCACCTGGCCCGGCGAAACACTCGGCGCATGAATCCCATAGGCGAAGTGGCGCGCGTCTTTGCATTGCGCTGCCAGTGCCGCCGATCGATGCTTGATGACGAATAAGCGATGGCGAAAGCTGGACTCAGCGCGCTTTACGCGTCAGGTCTTGCGACTGCTTGCCGGGCTGGCATTCAGCCTGGTCACCATCGCGCAATCGGGTCTGGACGAAGTCGAAGTGACCGCAGGGCGGCGCTATGGCGACGAGGTTGTACGCCAGGTGCGTGAATGGCGTGAGACGCTCGCGAAACTGCAAAACGTCCCGGAACGCGAGCAACTCAAGGAGGCAAACCGCTTTTTCAACCGCAAGCTGGATTTCGTCGACGACATCGACATCTGGCAGAACACCGACTACTGGGCGACGCCACTTGAGTCGCTGGCCAAGGGCGCCGGCGACTGCGAAGACTTTGTCATCGCAAAATATATCTCGCTGCGCCTGCTCGGCGTTGCCGACGAAAAACTGCGCCTCATTTACGTGCGCGCCAGAATCGGCGGCGGACGCAGTTCGCTGACGCAGGCACATATGGTGCTGGGCTATTTCGCCACGCCCACTGCCGAACCGCTGGTGCTCGACAACCTCGTCGGCGATATCCTGCCGGCGTCACGGCGCAGCGATCTGTTTCCCGTGTTCAGTTTCAACAGCAACGGTCTGTGGGTGGGCAACGAAAACGCGGCGCGCGCCAAGCCCGGCGACCGGCTGTCGCGTTGGCGCGATCTGGTCGCGCGCATGCGCGAAGAAGGATTTACGCAGTGAATTCACGCATGCCATGCAATCCATTGAGCGTAAATTGCGAAAATCAGGCAACGCAGCCTGTTCGCCGCACAGCAGTTTTTTCGAGGCGTATTCTTTGCGCCTCCCGGAGGAGCACATCATGTCTCTGATCAAACAACTCTGGCTGGGAATACTGATCGTCACCGGCGGCGCGTTTGCCGCCAGCTTCGTGATCAGCACACTGTCGGCACGAGACTATCTGGCGCAAGAACTCGATCTCAAGAATCGCGACAACGCCAATGTGCTCGCGCTGGCGATGACGCAGTTGCCGAAGGATCCGGCGACGATCGAGCTGTTGCTGTCGGCTCAGTTCGACAATAGCCATTATGACTACATCCGCCTCACCGACCCGACCGGCGCCAAGGTGATTGCCGAGCGCGTGCGCGATCGACAGATGACGCACCAGATTGAAGCGCAGGGCGACAGCGGCGCGGCGCCACAGTGGTTCCGCGAGCTCATCCGGCTTCCGTCCTCTGAAGGCAAAGCCTTCGTGAACGATGGCTGGGAGCCGTTTGGCACGCTGACACTCAAGAGCGACACCGGGTTTGCCTATGAAAGCCTGTGGAATGGCACGCTTGATCTGCTGGCGTGGTTCGTTGCCGGCGCCGGCATCATCGGCGCGCTGGCGACGCTGGTGCTGCGTTGGGTGTTGCGCCCGCTCGACCAGGTCATCGCACACGCGCGCGCCATCGGCGAACGCCGCTTCGTCACCACGGCAACGCCGCCCACGCACGAGTTCGCTTCCGTCGTGACCGCCATGAACACGTTGAGCACGCGCGTGCGCGGCATGCTCGAAGAAGAAGCCGTACGCCTCGATCATCTGCGCCGCGCCGTTCAGCACGACGCGGTCAGCGGCCTGCTCAACCGCGAGCATTTTCTGGCGCAGGTCGATGACACCTTGCAGAGCGAAAATGCGCCCGCCACCGGCGCGCTGGTGATGGTGCGACTGACCGATGTCATCGCCCTCAACGAAGAACTTGGCCGGGCGACCACGGATGACTTGCTGCGCAAGCTGGCCGAGGCGATCAGTTCGCTGATTGGTGACAATTCGGAATGGTTTGCCGGGCGACTGAACGGGACGGATTTCGCGCTCCTCGCGCCTGATGCCGAAACCCCGGACGCACTTGCTGAAACACTTGCCGAACGGCTTGATCTGAGCGTTCGCAACAGCCTGCCGGAAGCGCGCCGCAGTTTGCCGGTCGGTGTGGCCTGTTACCAGCGCGGCGACCCGCTTCCCCAGTTGCTCGCGCATGGCGACGTGGCGCTGACCCGATCCGAACAGTTGGAAGGCACGCCGCCGCAGATCGAGCACGTCAATCCGACGACGCGGCCAATGACCGATCTGGCCGGCTGGCGCGGGCTGATCAGCGAAGCGCTGGCACTGGACTGCTTTCATCTGGCGCGCTTTCCGGTACACAATCGCGAACACCGCATGTTGCACCTGGAAGCACCGGTGCGGATGCGGCATCCGCGCGAAGATGCCGTGCTGACCGCGGGTGACATCGTGCCGTGGGCGACGCGTTGCGGCTTGCTGCCCCAAATCGATGCAATCGTCGTCGACCAGGCACTCGCGCTGATTGACGAAACCGGCAGCGCGGTGTGTATCAATCTGTCGGCCGAATCGATGTGTCACGCACCGACCATCGCGCGCCTGACCGCCGCCCTCAAGCGTCAACCAGCGGCGGCCGGCCAGTTGTGGATCGACCTGCCAGAAAGTGCCGCGTTCCGACATGCGACGCAGTTTCGCACGCTGTGCAGCGAACTCAAACCGCTGGGTTGCAAGATCGGTCTCGAGCATGTCAGCCAGCATATTTGCCAGATCGGCGAGCTGCACGACGTCGGTCTCGACTATCTGAAAATCAGCGCGGGCGTGGTGCGCGATATTGACCGCAATCCAGGCAACCAGACCTTCCTGCGCGGCCTGGCGACCATCGGCCACACCATGGGCATGCTGGTGATCGCCGAAGGAGTGACCAATGACCGTGAAGTCGAGCAATTGCTCTTGTTGGGATTTGACGGCATGACCGGACCGGGGATTCGCGCACCAGCCGCGTGACGCTTCGGGCGCCTGCACCACAACGTAAAAAAAAGGGACGCCGAAGCGTCCCTTTTTTTGCGTTGCCAGTCGGCTCGGCTACACCAGATCGTCGCTGCCGAGCAAATCGAGAGCACCTTGGGACGCGCGCATCGAGCGGCGTTCCATGAGCTTGCCTTGCGCGGCTTGCGGCAGATCGGTAAAGCGGATGACATCGCGTGCGATGAGCAGATCGATCACGTCTTCGAGCACGCGCACCAAGCGCATGTCCGAGTCCGCGAGCGGGTCTTCGCCCATCAGGGCACGCGCAAAACCGGTCACCGCCGGATCGCTGGCGGCGACGCTTTCGCCATGCACCGCATCGGCGGCGACACTGACCGAAACAATTTGCCCGGCCCCATCACGCTTGATATACACCATGTCGAATTCCTCCCACGCGTCAGTCGGTGATCAACTTGCCCTTGGAGAGCAGGTCCTGAATCACCTGCTGATCGGACGTAAGGCCGCCGCTGAACAGGTCGACATTGTCGAGCATGATCGTGACGTCCTCCTGACCGGCGTTGTAGCCGCCGGCGAAACCGCCCTTGCTGCTGACGTGGACGACGGTATCGCTACCGCTTTGTTCGAAATGCAGATAGTTGAGCAGGCTGCCGGGATCGTTGCCGTCATGGTGTTCGCCTTGCAACAGATCGCGCAGGTTGATCGTATCGCCGCCATTGGCCGGCGTGGCGGTGTCGAAGTCGGTGATGTGATCCACGGGCGCGGAGCCGGCCACGCCAGGGCTGGCGAGCGACCATTCGAAGACATCCGCACCCAGACCACCAGTGAGAATGTCCGCACCGGCGCCGCCGAGCAGTACGTCGTTTCCGCTGCCGCCGTCGAGGGTGTCATTGCCGGCACCTCCGAGCATGCGGTCGGCGCCGCTGCCACCAAAGAGCTGGTCGTTGCCGGCGCCGCCTTCGATCAGGTCGTTACCCGCGCCGCCACTGAGCACGTCATCGCCACCAAGACCGATCAGGCGGTCATTGCCGCCGGTGCCGGTAATCGTATTGTTGCCGTCGTCCCCGGCCAGCGTGTTGCTGATCGTGCGCAGCTGCAGTGTGGCGCTGGCGGTGTCGCCATCCGTGTCGGTCAGCGTGTAGCCCACCTGCACCGGCGCAATCGCCGCCACGCCTGAATCGATCAGCACGGGGTCGAAGTTCATGCTGAAAATGCTGGCGTAGGCGTCGCTGGTCGCGCTGATTTCGACGCGCCCAATATTGCTGTATTCAGGCGGGAGCTGGAACGGGCTTTCGTCGTTGCTGTAAATCTGGCCCAGCATCGTGCCGTCGATCTGGAACACTGTGTAGGTGAGCGCACGCGACCCGCCCAGATTGCTGTTGCTGTCATCGACGTTGAAACCTAG
>CBDTZF010000219.1:0-4772 GCA_965364825.1 uncultured Rhodocyclaceae bacterium
TTATTGCGCCCTACGGAGGCTGCCACCGCATCGTCTTTCATGGTCAGGGGTGGCGGTGCCAGGCACCATGATCGTCAGGCTCAAGCCTTACACATTGCGCCGGCGGCCGAGCAATCAGGATGAAGACTCGATTCCGGGCGGGAGCAAGGCGTAGGGCGCAATAACCGAAGGGCATTGCGCCGGATGTTTAACGGCAGGCACCGCGATGCCATTCTCGATTATCGACGCGCCTGGCATGCGAGCGAAATCGGTTCTATTCACTGTCAATGCCTCGCAACGACCTCCTGTCGCGTGATATCGGCTGTTACGCGAGGTACTTCGAGATGTTCGCTCCAGGCGTCCATTCACGATTGATGGTCGGGTGGTCTTGTCAAAACATTCGGCGCAATGCCCTTCGGTTATTGCGCCCTACGGAGATTACGGTGTCGCCCCGGCGTTCCTTTTACCGCACTACCGAGCAGCATTTTTTCCCCGCCTCATCGGCCGTAACACTTAATTTTCCGGCGCTGCCGCCGTTGTTTGCCAAGTAAGCGAATCGCCCCCTGGCGCCGGAGTCCGCAAATCGTATGTCCGCCCTGATGGAAAAGCCTGTTGTGCAAACAGCTGAAACTGCCGTGAACGCGCCCGCCGCGATCCGGGATTTCGCTGCGCTCGCGCTCAAGTCTCAAGCAGCGGCCTTGCGTCATGCGAAGTTCGAGCCCGCCGCCACCGCCTTTCTGACCGAACTGGCGCTCGGGCTGGGCTGCGAGCGTGTCACGCTTGGGCTGCGCGAGCGCAACGTGATTCGTGTGGCCGCCTCATCGCACGGCAGTGAATCCCGTTTCGGCGGCAACGTGTATCGCGACATTGGCGATGCCATGGACGAAGCGATCGACCAGCGCCGTGCCTTGCAAGTTCCCGACAACCCCAACGCCAAACCCGCCATTCTGGTCGCCCATCAGCGTCTGCGAAGCTACCTCGGTGGCATCGTGCAAACGGTGCCGCTGCGGGTGCAGGGCGAATGCGTCGGCGCGGTGTGCTGCGAGTGGAGCGGCGCCTCGTCGGTCGCACCGCTCGCCCATGCGCCGCTTGAACATATCGTCGATCTGGTCGGCCCGGTGCTGCATCTGCTGTATCGCGCCGAACGGCCGTGGTCGGTGCATCTGCGTGAATCGCTCACCGGCGCACGCAAGAAGCTGGCAAGTGACGCCGGCCGTCCTGCCCGCTGGGCGCTCGGTGGCCTGGCCGTGCTGCTGGCCGCCGGGCTGTTCGTGCCGGTCGATCAGCAGGTGCACGCACGCGCGCGGCTCGAAGGCGCGGTCGAACGCGCTGTGGTGGCGCCGATCGACGGCTTCATCGAGTCGGTCAGCGTGCGCCCGGGCGACACCGTGAAAGCCGACCAGGCGCTGGTGATTCTCGCCGCGCAGGATCTCGAACTCGAGGCGCGCCGCTGGGAAAGCGAGCTGGCGCAGCATGAAAGTGCCTACATGGCCTCGCTCGCCCATTCCGAACGCAGCGACATGATGGTCAGTCTGTCAAAAGCCGACGAGGCGCGTGCGCGGCTCGATCTGGCACGCCGCAACCTCGCGCGCATGCGCATTCCGGCCGGCATCGACGGCGTGGTGATCTCCGGCGATGTGTCGCGTCTGCAAGGCGCGCCGGTCAGTCGTGGCGACGTCCTGCTCACGCTCGCCCCGGCCGACGGCTATCGCGTCGTGCTCGATGTGGACGAGCGGGACGTTGGCCAACTGCACAACGGGCAGCATGGCGTGCTTGCGCTGAGTGCTCAGCCTGACGCGCCGCATGCGGTAGAAGTCACCCGCATCACGCCGATGGCCTCGGTGGTAGAAGGCGCCAACGTGTTTCGTGTCGAAGCGAAACTGGTCGATGACGGCAAGGCGCTGCGGCCGGGTCTGCAGGGCGTCGCGAAAATCACCGTGGCGCGCGAGCCCGTCATCCAGGCCGGCTGGCGCTGGCTGTCCAACCGCATGCGCATGCTGTGGTGGCGCTGGGGCGGCTGAGCATCGTGCTCCACTATTAATGGAACTTGTGATCAGCGTGACAGCCCTTTGGTTTGCGGAATTGCTTCGATCTACGGTGCATTCGGCACCCGCGGCCGCTCTGGGTACCGGCCTTCGCCGGTACGACGGAGAGAGGGCTCCCGCCGCTTGGCGCATTCCTGAACGCACGTCATTCCGGCGCAGGCCGGAATCCAGCTTCGTAGCTTGGGCAGACGAAGGAAGCCCAACATCCCGTCGGTCGCCAAACGTTGGGCTTCGCTGCGCTCTGCCCAACCTGCGCGGTATGGCATGAGCACCTCGGTCTTCAGCCCGCTGTGGTATCGCGTCGCTGCCCTCAAGCCGCGGCTGCGCGCCAACGTGCGCGTGCAGCGCCAGCGCTATCGTGATGACGACTGGTATCTGCTCATCGACGAGGCCACGGACCGCACCTACCGCCTCAACGCCGGCGCCTATGCCTTCATTGGACGCTGCGACGGTCGCCACACCGCGCAACGTCTGTGGGATTTTCTCAGCGCCGAAACAGGCGACGCCTTGCCGGGTCAGGACGCGCTGCTGCGCCTGCTCGCCCGCTTGCAGGAAGCCGGCCTGATCACCTTTGATCGCCGTCCTGACATCGGCAGCGTCTTCGAGCGTCATCAAAAGGCCGAGCAGCGCCAGAAACGCGGCGGCCTCAATCCGCTCTCGTTCCGCGTGCGTCTGGGCGACCCGACCCGGGTGCTCACCGCCTTGCGCGCGGTCGGCAATATCGCTTTCCATCCCGCCATGCTGGTGGTGTGGCTGTTCAGTGTCGGGCTCGCCGCGCTGGTCGCGGTGCTCAATTTCGATGCGCTGGCAACCCATGCCGCCCGCGTGCTGGACGGCGGCGCCGGGCTGTGGATGCTGTGGTGGGTGTATCCGCCGGTCAAGCTGATCCACGAACTGGCGCACGGCCTCGCGGTGCGCCGCTGGGGCGGCGAGGTCAGGGAGTGGGGCGTGACCTTGCTGGTGCTCATGCCGATGCCGTGGGTGGACGCCTCGGCGTCGGGCACCTTCCGCCATGCCCGTCAGCGCATGGCGGTGTCGGCGGCAGGCATTTTTGCCGAGCTGGCGCTGGCCGCGATTGCGCTGCTGGTGTGGCTGACGGTAGAGCCGGGCCTGGTGCGCGATACCGCGCTGACGGTGATGTTCGTCGCCAGCGTGTCCACGCTGCTGGTCAACGGCAACCCGCTGTTGCGTTTCGACGGTTATTACATTCTGGGCGACGCGCTCGATCTGCCCAATCTGGCTGCGCGTTCGCGCCGCTGGTGGATCGACACGCTGCGCGCTCGCGTGCTCGGCCAACCCCCTGCCGATGACATGATCCTGGCGCGCGGTGAGCGGCGCTGGCTGATTTTCTACCAGCCGGCCTCGTGGCTCTACCGGCTCGGTCTGTGCGCCGGAATTGCGCTGTGGCTGGGCGATCGGGTGCCGCTGTTCGGCTATGTCGCCGGCGCCTGGTTTGCCTGGCAATTATTGCTCTCGCCGCTGATTGCGCTCATGCGCACCTTGCTCGATACGAACATGGCTGAGGCCCACCGTGGCCGCGCGCGTGTGCTGGCAGTGGTCGTCGTCTTGCTCGTGCCGCTGATGCTGTTCGGCGTGCCGGTGCCGCATGTGACGCTGGCCGACGGCGTGGTGTGGTTGCCCGACGATGCGCAGGTGCGCGCTGCCAGCGCCGGCTTCGTCGAACGTTTCGAACTTAACGATGGCGATGCAGTACACGCCGGCGAGGTCATTGTCCGACTGTCCGACGATCGGTTGATGGCGCGCGAACAGGAACTGTCGCGTGAGCTTGAGGGCCTGGAGAGCGAGTTGTTCACGTCGCTGCAGACCAACCCGGTGCGTGCCGGGCGGGTGGGCGAACAGATATCCCAGATCGAAAAGGAACTGGCGCGCGTGCGCGAACAGATCGACGGCCTCACCGTGCGTGCGGCGCGCGACGGGCGCCTGGTGATTCCGCGCCAGGCGGACCTCGCCGGCCGCTTCCTGCCGCGCGGCGACTTGCTCGGCATGGTGCTCGACGCGCAGCCGGCGCAGGTGCGTGTGGTCGTGCCGCATGCCGACGCCGAGGCGCTCGCGCAACTGGAAAACATCGAAGTGCAACTGGTCGACCGTCCCGATACGCGCTGGCGTGCCGAAATCATCGGTCAGGAGCCTGCGGCGAGCCGGCAACTGCCCTCGCAGGCGCTCGGCACGGCCGGCGGCGGCAGTCTGGCGGTCGACCCGTCCGACGCCGAGGGCCTCACCCTGCTCGAACCCGTGATGCGGGTCGACCTGCGATTGCCGGCCTTGTCGCACGCGTTCAGCGGCGAGCGCGTTACGGTGCGCTTTGATCACGGCGAACAAACCATCGCCGCGCAGAGTTGGCGCGCCATGCACCAGTTGCTGCTGACACGCTTCATGTCGACCGACGCCTCATGGGTGCGCTAGTTGCCGATCGCGGTTGCGACGATGCCGATACCGATCGCACCAACACCCCCGAACGGCGCATCGGCGGTCGCGCCGTCGCACGCTATCGCAAACAACTGATCGCACTGCGCGCTCGGCGCGACGCTGTGCCGAGCGAAGTCACGCGCGCATGGCGAGCCGAACTCGTACATGCCGGTTTCGAGGGCACACGCTGGCTCGACGCCTGCGCGGTGGTTAATGCCGTCTGCCGTCGCGCGCTGGCACAGACCCCTTTCGATACGCAGTGGATCGCGGCGCTGGCGATGCTCGACGACCGCCTGGTGGAAATGGCCACCGGCGAAGGCA
>CBDTZF010000220.1:0-4758 GCA_965364825.1 uncultured Rhodocyclaceae bacterium
CTGCCATCGCCGAAGCACAAACGCTGCTCGATCACTGGCCCGACGGTCACGATCTGCTGTGGCGCGCAGACGGCGGCAAACCCGACCTAGCGACGAGCGACGACTTCGTCATCCTGCGCCCGCTGCTGCACGGTGATTTTCGCGTGGTGCTATTCGGCGCCGGCCATGTCGGTCGCGCCGTGGTGTCCGCGCTGCAGCCGCTCGTCGACCGCATCATCTGGTGCGACAGCCGTCCTGAAGAATTCCCCGATCTGCCCGCGGGTAACGTCAAATGCGAAACCGGCGATCCCTTCGCCATCATCGACGCGCAACCCGCCGGCACCTGCTACCTCGTCATGACCCACAACCACTCGCTCGACATGGTGCTCACCGAGGCCGTGCTGCAACGCCGCGACGCCGACTATTGCGGCCTTATCGGCTCCGCCGCCAAACGCAAACGCTTCGAACGCCTCCTGCTCGACGAAGGACTCAACGCGGCCGACCTCGCCCGCCTCACCTGCCCCATCGGCGTCCCCGGCATCCACAGCAAACAGCCGGCGGCGATCGCGGTATCGGTCGCGGCAGAATTGCTGCAAGTGCGAGAACAACGCCGAAGCGCAGAACGCGATCGGCCTCGGGCGATGTCGGTTGTCGCGGCACGCTCCAACCGTTAGACGCATCGCGGTTGAATAAATCCGGCCCTACAGAGTTGGAACGGTGCAATACGGCTGCGCCTATTGGCCCCCTACGGCCACGCTGCCACGTTGAACGCGAAGCGCCAATCGGCCCGCCAAAAACATTTCCATTTTCATTCGATTCGCCACGCGGCCGCCCTCATCTTTCCGCCAATTCGATCCGTAATACCCTCTCAGTCACCACTGGCTGGAGAAGCCCAAATGAGTCCCAAGCAATTCGCCCGCGATGTCGGTCGCAATCCCCATCTGCACGACGAGTTGCTGGACAGCTTCGATGAAGAGCTGGAGATGGAGCTCGACGACTATCGCATGGAGGCGCTGCTCGATCACGACACGCGGGGTGCCGACAGCGCCGAGCGCGACACGGACCGTCGGCTGTATTTCCAGGAGCTGGTGCGGCTTCAGGGCGAACTGATCAAGCTGCAGGACTGGGTGGTGCACCGCAAACTCAAACTGGTGGTGCTGTTCGAGGGGCGCGACGCGGCCGGCAAGGGCGGCGCCATCAAACGCATTACCCAACGGCTCGACCCACGCGTCTGCCGGGTGGCCGCGCTGCCGGCGCCAAGCGAGCGTGAAAAGTCGCAATGGTATTTCCAGCGCTACGTTAATCACCTGCCGGCGGGCGGCGAGATCGTGCTGTTCGATCGAAGCTGGTACAACCGCGCCGGCGTCGAGCGCGTGATGGGTTTTTGCAGCGACGAGGAATACGAAGAATTCTTCCGCTCGGTGCCGGAATTCGAAAAAATGCTCATCCGCTCCGGCATCATCCTCGTCAAATACTGGTTCTCGGTCACCGACGACGAACAGAACCGCCGCTTCCAGATGCGTATCAACGATCCGCTGAGACAATGGAAACTCAGTCCGATGGATATTGAATCGCGCCGCCGCTGGGAGCAGTACACCATCGCCAAGGAGATCATGCTCGAGCGCACCCACATCCCCGAAGCGCCCTGGTGGGTCATTCAGCCTGGCGGCAAGAAGCGCGCACGCCTCAGCTGTATCCACCACCTGCTGACCCAGGTTCCCTACGGCCAAATCGAACGTCCGACGGTCGAGTTGCCAGCTCGCGTGTTCAACGCCAACTACATCTGCAATCCGGTGCCGGACGACATGTTTGTGCCGGCGGTTTACTGAGGGGCGACAAGCAACCCGGCAATCGACAAGGTATGAGGCGTGCGGTCTCGAAGGCCACCAGGGCCAGACAGGCTTTGCAGGCGCCCCGCAAAGGTGCACCATACGGCTTCGCATTGTGGTTTTTCGACTGGCGCTATTGAGGGGGGTTAGAACATGTCCGACGTATCCGCATTCATTGCTGCACGGGATTTTCTGCTGCAGCATCGCAGCGACTATGACACCGCGTATTCGGGATTCAAGTGGCCGAAACTGGAGAAGTTCAACTGGGCGCTCGACTATTTCGACGCACTCGCCAAGGACAACGACAACCCGGCACTGTGGCTCGTCGAAGAAGACGGTAGTGAGGCGAAGCGGTCGTTTGCGGAGATGTCTGCGTACTCGAATCGTGTTGCCAACTGGCTGAACGACCAGGGCGTGAAACGGGGTGACCGCATCCTGATCATGCTTGGTAACGAGATTCCGCTATGGGATACCATGCTGGCTGCGATCAAGCTCGGCGCGGTGGTCATCCCGGCGACGACCCTGTTGGCGCCCGACGATCTCATCGACCGCGTCGAGCGCGGGCAGGTAAAGCATGTTGTGGTGGGCAAGCCGCATGTGGACAAGTTTGCGGATGTGCCGGGCAGCTTCACTCGCATTTGTGTCGGCGGCGAAAGCGCCGGCTGGAAGCGCTTTGAGGACGCCTATGACGCTTCGGACGTATTCACGTCGAGCGGAGAAACGCGGGTTGACGATCCGTTGCTGCTGTACTTCACGTCCGGCACGACATCGAAACCGAAGCTGGTGCTGCACACCCACCAATCCTATCCGGTCGGGCACTTGTCGACCATGTACTGGATCGGCCTCAAGCCCGGCGACCGCCACCTCAACATCTCCTCACCGGGCTGGGCCAAGCACGCCTGGAGTTGCTTCTTTGCGCCGTGGAACGCGGGCGCCTGCATCTTTCTGTACAACTACGAGCGCTTCAACGCCAAGGCGCTGCTGAACGTCATCGTCAAATATGAAGTGACCACCATGTGTGCGCCGCCGACCGTGTGGCGTATGCTCATCCAGCAGGATCTGGCCTCGGTGAAAACCAGTCTGCGCGAGTTGATCGGCGCCGGCGAACCGCTCAATCCGGAAGTGATCAGTCAGGTCGAAAAGGCGTGGGGCATCACGATTCGAGACGGTTTCGGACAGACCGAGACCACCGCGCAGATCGGCAATCCGCCGGGGCAGCGTCTCAAGCCTGGCTCAATGGGTCGACCACTCCCGGGGTACTCGGTGGCGATGCTCGATGCCAGCAGCCAGTCGGTGAGCGAAGGCGAAGTGGCGCTGCTACTCGGCGAAAAGCGCCCGGTCGGACTCATGGCCGGTTACGCGGGTGACGCGAAAAAGACCGATGAGGTGATGCGCGAGGGCTACTACCGCACCGGCGATGTGGCCAGCATCGACGACGACGGCTACATCACCTACGTCGGCCGCGCTGATGATGTGTTCAAGGCGTCGGACTATCGTATCAGCCCGTTTGAACTCGAAAGCGTGATTATCGAGCACCCGGCCGTGGCCGAAGCAGCGGTCGTGCCCAGCCCCGATCCGGTGCGTCTCGCGGTGCCCAAGGTGTTCGTCATTCTCGTCGACGGATATGAACCAAGCAAAGACCTGGCGCGGGATATCTTCAAGTTCACGCGCGAACGGCTCGCGCCGTACAAACGCATTCGCCGGCTGTCCTTCGCCGATCTGCCGAAGACGATTTCCGGCAAGATTCGCCGTGTCGACCTGCGCAATGCCGAAGCGGCGCGCACGGAAGGCGAGCGGGGGGAACTGGAGTTCTTCGAGGACGATTTCCCCGAGCTGAAATAGTGTTGTGCTAAAACGAGTAGGTTGGGCAGACGAAGGAAGCCGAACATCCCGGTGATCGCCAAATGTTGGGCTTCGCAACGCTCTGCCCGACCTACTCGGCTGTAATGGCATCGCGGCCCCGGCATCGATGTGTCGACAAACATTGACGCGTCGTAATCTGTCGACTAATCTGGACGCATGGACATAAACGCAGCAATCATCGTATTCGCTGCGCTCTCGCAAGAGACGCGCTTGCGGGCGTTCCGCTTGTTGGTTCAGGCGGGGCACGAAGGGCTGGCCGCGGGCGCGTTGAGCGATGCCTTGGGCACGCCCCACAACACCCTGTCTTTCCATCTCAGCCATCTGCTTAATGCCAGCATCGTCTCCTCGCGCAAGTCGGGGCGCTCGGTGATCTACTCGGCAAATTTCGGCCTCGTGCACGATCTGATCGGATTTCTCGTCGAAGATTGCTGCCGCGCCGAATTCGCCAAGATCCGCGATGGCGAGCCCGGCGGATGGTCGGTGATCGAACTGGCGCAGTGCTGTTCCCCGGTGGCGAACGCCACGCAAAACGAGAGGTGATTCCAATGAAACGCTTACACATCCATGTCGGCGTCGACAGCGTCGATGAAAGCATCAAGTTCTACAGCGTCCTGTTCGGCGCACCACCGGTGAAAGTCAAAGCCGATTACGCAAAGTGGATGCTCGACGACCCGGCCGTCAATTTCGCCGTCTCCACCCACACCAGCACGCGAGGTGTCGACCACCTCGGCGTGCAGGTCGATAGCGAAGCCGAGCTGCAGCAAATGCGCGAACGTCTCAAGGACGCACAATTCGCGCTGCTCGACGAAGGCGAAACCGTGTGTTGCTATGCGCGCTCCGACAAGTCCTGGGTCAAAGACCCGACCGGCATTGCCTGGGAAGCGTATAGGACGATGGAGGACGTACAGGTATCCAACTGCCGTGCGTCGGTAGCAGAGGAAACGGCGACGGACGAAGCGAACGAATCGGCGGAAAATCCGGCCGGCTGCTTCGGACCAGCCTGACGCGTCGCATCACGAGCGTAATGGCAAGCGCGTAGGTTGGGCAGACGAAGGAAGCCCAACGTCAACTGCGACCGTTCCGTTGG
>CBDTZF010000221.1:0-4734 GCA_965364825.1 uncultured Rhodocyclaceae bacterium
TCTCGACGCCCTCGGCTTCAACCTCGTGGGCTATGGCTGCACCACCTGTATCGGCAACTCCGGCCCGCTGGCCGACCCGATCGAAAAGGCCATCACCGACGGCGATCTGATCGTCGCCTCGGTGCTGTCGGGCAACCGCAACTTCGAAGGACGTATTCATCCGCTGTCACAAACCAACTGGCTCGCCTCACCGCCGCTGGTGGTCGCCTACGCGCTGGCCGGCAACGTACAGCTTGACTTGACCCGCGAGCCGCTCGGTAAGGACAGTGACGGCAAGCCGGTCTATCTCAAGGACATCTGGCCCAGCCAAAAGGAAGTCGCCGCGGCGGTGGAAAAGGTCAAGACCGACATGTTCCGCAAGCAATACGCCGAGGTCTTCGATGGCGACGCGCAATGGCGCAGCCTCGAAGTGCCGGACAGCAAGGTGTACGCCTGGTCGAAGAAGTCCACCTACATCCAGCACCCGCCTTTCTTCGACGGCATGGGCAAGACCCCAGATCCGGTGAGCGATGTCAAGGACGCGCACATCCTCGCCTTGCTGGGAGATTCGATCACCACCGACCACATCTCGCCCGCCGGCGCGATCAAGCCGGACGGCCCCGCCGGGCGCTACCTGCAGGAGCACGGCGTCAAGCCGCACGACTTCAACTCCTACGGCTCGCGCCGCGGCAATCATGAAGTGATGATGCGCGGCACCTTCGCCAACGTGCGCATCCGCAACGAGATGCTCGATGGCGTGGAAGGCGGCGAAACCCGCCATGTGCCGTCCGGCGAGCAGATGTCGATCTTCGATGCGGCGATGAAGTACCAGGCCGACGGCACGCCGCTGGTGGTGATTGCCGGCAAGGAATACGGCACCGGCTCGTCGCGCGACTGGGCCGCCAAGGGCACGTTGCTGCTGGGCGTGCGCGCCGTGATCGCGGAGTCCTATGAGCGCATTCACCGCTCCAACCTGATCGGCATGGGCGTGGCGCCGCTGCAGTTTCCGAAGGGGCAGGATCGCAAGTCACTGGGCCTGACCGGCGACGAGACGATCTCCATTGCCGGACTCAACGATCTCTCGCCCGGCGGACAGGTCAAGGTGACGGTCAACAGCGACAAGGGCGAAAAGCAGTTCGATGCCCTGTGCCGCATCGATACCGTCAACGAGCTTGAATATTATCGTCACGGCGGCATCCTGCACTACGTGCTGCGCAACATGATCGACTGATCCGGCGTCAAGTGAAAACCCTGTCGACGTCTGGCGGGGTTTTCACGCGGCGGCCGGTCTGTTGTTGGTGGCGATTCCGGCGTTCGCATTAGGGCCTGTTGACATACATATCACGCAGGCGTGATATGTATGTCAACAGGCCCTAGCCCATGGGCGCTGACATCGCCTTGGACGGGTCGGCTACGGTCGCCAAATCGAAACCGGGTTCTTTGGAAGGAGGTGACATGTTCAAGAATATTCTGGTGCCGACCGATGGCTCCAAGCGTTCCATGGCAACCATGAATAATGCCGTCAAGTTTGGAAAAAACACCGGCGCACAGCTGGTCTTTTTCTACGCCCAGCCCGCTCCTCGCGTCGAGTTGTATGGCGAAACGATGCTGGCCGATCCTCAGGCACTGGAGGATTACGCCCGCATGACCGAAGAGCATGCGCAGAAGGTGCTCGCCACGTGTACCAGCGTGGCACAGGCAAGCGGTGTGACGTCTACCGCGGTGACGATGTCGGCCAGTGCAGTTTTCGAGGCCATTCTTGCGACGGCCAAAGCCAACTCATGCGACCTCATCTTCATGGCGTCGCACGGCCGGCGCGGCGACGCAGCGCTATTGCTGGGCTCCGAGACGCAAAAAGTGCTCACCTACTCGACGATCCCGGTGCTCGTTTATCGTTAGGGCGTGTTCGCCAGGGCCTGCTCCCACTCAATCGACGGGGTGAATATGGCACCGCATGCCGCGGTCAGTCCATGTATGGCCTGTCGCCCTGCAGCATGGTGGATGCGTCCGTTCGCACCCGCCGGAACGCGCCGTCATCATCTTTTGTCCGCGGCGGTGAGCTTGCTATATTTGAACCGCAGCCTTATGGAGGAAACAACATGTTCAAAAACATTCTGGTGCCAACCGATGGCTCGGACCTTTCCATGCTGGCCGTGCACAAGGCCATCGAGTTCGCAAAAATCGACAACGCGCGGCTCACGTTCTTCTACGCCAAGCCCGATCATCGTGTTGATGTTTATGGCGAAACCATGTTGGCTGACCCGCGGGCACCCGAGAACTACGGCCGCATGGCCGAGGAGCGCGCGCAAAAAATTCTCAAAGGGGCGACTAATGCCGCCGGCGCCGCCGGGGTGGATTCCGCGTCGGTGACCGCGTCCACCAATGCGGTTTTCGAGAGCATCATCTCGGCCGCCAGCCGCAACAATTGCGATCTCATCTTCATGGCTTCGCATGGTCGGCGCGGCGTCAGCGCGCTGCTGCTGGGTTCCGAGACGAACAAGGTGCTCGCCCACTCCAGGATTCCAGTGCTGGTGTATCGCTGACCGGTGCGTGGCCCGCAGCGGTATGAAAAAAGGGCGCCCCGACATGGAGGCGTCCTTTTTTTGTGCCGGGCAGCGGGGTGGCCGCTTGTTGAAATGCATCGAGCCCTGATGCGATGGACCGCGTCAGGGCTCGATGGTGTTTCAGTGCTTGTAGGGCGGATGAGCCGAAGGCGTTATCCGCCGAAAGCGAACTTCATGCGGCTGAAGGCGCTCCGCTTTTCCGCCCTACGCCGGGTTAGTGCGCGCCGGCCGCGTCGTCGACGATGGGAATTTCGTCGCCTTCGGCATTGAAGAGTTTGCCGTCGATGAAGTGGTCACCATGCGTCAGGCATTCGACATCCTTTTTCCTCAGGATGCGATCCGTGCCGGCCACGAAGACGTTCTGGCCTTCCATGCTTCCCTTGCCCATGTGGTTGAACATCAGGTTCAGCAGGATCGACATGACCGCGGCGGAACTGATGCCGGAGTGGAAGATGGTCTCGAACCAGCTCGGGAAGTTGTGGTAGAAGCTCGGCGCGGCAATCGGGATCATGCCGAAGCCGATCGACGTGGCGACGATGATCAGGTTCATGTTGCCTGCGTATTCGACCTTGGCCAGCGTGCGAATACCACTGGCGGCCACGGTGCCGAAGAGCACCACGCCCGCACCACCCAGTACCGACATCGGCACCGCGGCAATCACCCGGCCCATCACCGGCAGCAGGCCGAGGATGACCAGAATCAGGCCACTGAAGGCGACCACGTAACGGCTCTTGACGCCCGTCACCGCGACCAGGCCGACGTTCTGTGCAAAGGCGCTTTGCGAAAACGAACCGAAGATGGGCGCGACCGCGCTGGAGAGCATGTCTGCACGCAGCCCGTTGGCGATACGCTTCGAGTCAACCCTGGTATCGACAATCTCGCCCACCGCGATGATGTCGGCCGTGGTTTCGGTCAGGATCACCAGCACCACGATCACCATCGAGACAATCGCCGCAATATCGAACACCGGCGCCCCGAGATGGAACGGCGTCGGGAAGGCGAACATCACGCCGTCGCCGACCTGCGAAAAGTCGGCCATGCCGACAAAGACCGCAAATATCGTGCCGATGACCATCGACAATAGGATGGAGAGGCGCGAAATGGCGGCGATACCGCTCTTGCTGAGGATCAACACCAGCGCGAGCGTGAGAGCTGCCAGGCCGATGTTTGCCACGCTGCCGAAATCTTCCGCCTTGCTATTGCCGCCCATCGCCCATCGGGCCGCGACCGGCATCAGGGTCAGGCCGATCGTGGTGATGATGGTGCCGGTCACCACCGGAGGCAGATATTTGAGCACCCGGGAGAAAATCGGCGCGATCAGAATACCGATTGCCGCCGACGCCATCACCGCGCCAAACACCCCCGGCAGTCCGCCACTGGTATTGGCGATGGCAATCATGGTGGCCACGCTGGCAAACGATACGCCCTGCACCAGCGGCAACTGGCAGCCAAAGAAGGGGATGCCCAGCGTCTGCACGAGGGTCGCCAGTCCCCCCATGAACAGTGCCGCGGCAATCAGGATGCCGATGTCGGCTGGCGACAAACCCGCCGCCTGGCCGATGATCAAGGGCACGGCCACGATACCGCCGTACATCGTTAAAACGTGTTGCAAGCCGTAGGCGACACTGGGCCCTACGCCCAGCCATTCGTCTTCGGGTCGCTGGATGTCATCCTCGTGCTTATTGCTTCGGGAGTCTGTTGTCATGTTTTCGCTCGCGATAGATGTGGTGCAGGAAACGCAAACAAACCCGATAAACCGGGTATTGCCGCAAATGAAATGAAGGAACGCGCCCGCACTGCGACGCTACGTAACGTTCTGTTTTTTTTGTATCCCTAAAGCTAACCCAATGATGCCGTCAAACGTATTGCGCGCGTGGATAGTCGTTATCCGCTGCAAGCGATACGCGTCGGCGTTGCGCCGTGACATCTGTCCGCGTGGCGGCCCGCCAATTGGTGAACACCGGTCTCGCAAAAGTAGCCAGGATGGAGCGCTCGCAGGGCGGATGAACCGAAGGCGTTATTCGCCGAAAGCGAATTTCATGCGGCGGAAGGCGCTGCGCTTTTCCGCCCTACGCACGCCTGGAAAGCTTGCTTACCTCCAGCTCCCGCGAATCGCCGCAATCCCGTGCGCACCTGCGCTACGCGCCTCGCGCATCTGTTCGGGGGACAGGCCGCCGATGGCGAAGACCGG
>CBDTZF010000222.1:0-4698 GCA_965364825.1 uncultured Rhodocyclaceae bacterium
TGATCGGCATTGGCGCCGGCGAACATGAACGGCTGCTCAAGGGCGCGTTCGGCGACGACTACCCGCTCGAAGCCCACCGCGCCGAGTTCGGTCGCCGCTATGAGGCCGCCATTGCCGCCGGAGGCTTTCCGCTCAAACCCGGCGTGCATGAACTGCTCGACGCGCTCGACGCGGCCGACCTACCGCGCGCGGTCGCGACCTCGACACGGCGCAGCCGGGCACTCGGGAAGCTCAACGGCGTCGGTCTGCTGATGCGCATCGACGTGGTGATCGCCGGCGATGAGGTCACGCGCGGCAAGCCGGCGCCCGATATTTTCCTTGCCGCGGCGGATCGACTTTCGATTGCGCCGGCGCACTGCCTCGCGCTCGAGGATTCCAACGCCGGGGTGCGCGCCGCGCGTGCCGCCGGCATGGTGGTGGTGATGGTGCCCGATCTGCTCGAGCCGGACGACGACATCACCGCCGCGGGCGTCGAAGTCGCTGGCACCTTGCTTGACATCGTCACCCGGTTCACGCGCAAATAAACGCTTGTTTGATTTTATTGTGTGTGCATTATGAAAATTATCGGCATGCTCGACTCGCCCTATGTGCGTCGCGTTGTCGTGTCCGCCAAGCTGATGAATCTGTCGGTCGATCATGAAGCCCTCTCGGTATTCCGCGACTTCGATCGCCTTCAGTCAATCAACCCGCTCGTCAAGGCACCGACGCTGGTGTTCGAAGATGACACAGTAATGGTCGACAGCACCTTGATCCTGCAGTACTTCGAAACCCTGTGTGCCATCGGCAAGCGCCTCACACCAATTGATCCGGAGACGCGCGAGCGCAGCCTGCGTCTCACCGGCTACGCCCTCGTCGCCTGCGAAAAAGCCGTGCAGCTCTACTACGAAACCGACAAACGCCCCGAGGCGCTGCGCTGGGACGAGTGGATCGTGCGCAGTCGCGGCCAGTTGCGCGCCGCCTTCAACATGCTCGAAGCCAACGCCGGCAGCAAACGCTGGCTGTGCGACGACACCTGGCTGACCCACGCCGACGTCGCCAGTGCCGTGGCCTGGCGCTTTGCGCATCACATGGTGCCAACGGCGGTGGATGGCCTCGCCTGTCCGCGACTGACTGAACATTCTGCCGCGGCCGAGGCACTGCCCGCCTTCCAGGCGGCGGATTTCTGATGGCGCTCTCATGATCGGCCGCCTCAGCGGCACGCTGCTGGAAAAGAATCCGCCCCAGATCCTGCTCGACGTCGGTGGTGTCGGCTATGAAGTCAACGTCCCCATGAGCACCTTCTACCAACTGCCTGAAACCGGCCAGCCGGTGACGCTGCAGACGCATTTGGCAGTGCGTGAAGACGGCCATTTTCTGTATGGCTTCGGCACGAGCGACGAGCGCGCCGCCTTTCGCCAACTCATCAAGGTTTCCGGCATCGGCGCGCGCACGGCGCTGGCGGTGCTCTCCGGGCTGTCGGTCGACGATCTCGCGCAGGCAGTGGCGCTGCAGGAAACCGGGCGCATGGTGAAGATTCCTGGCATCGGTCAGAAAACTGCCGAACGGCTGCTGCTCGAGCTCAGAGACAAACTCGGCAAGGCCCTGTCCGGAAACAGCGCAACGCGGACCCCGAGCGTGCCGGACGCCGCCGCCGATGCGCGCAGCGACATTCTCAATGCCCTGCTGGCGCTGGGCTACAACGACCGCGAGGCGGCACGTGCGATGAAAGGGCTGGCGGCCGGAGTCGACGTTTCCACTGGCATCCGCGAAGCCCTCAAGCTCCTCGCCAAAGCGTGATGAACACACCCCCGAGCAAACCGCGACAGGGGTTCTTACGCAACCTCCGGATCGGTCCGGGCCTGCTCAAATGGGGCATCAGCCTGTGGCCACCGTTTCTCGGCGCCGGCATCCGCGTCAAACATATTTCCGCCGAGTTCGACGAGGTGGTGGTGGCCCTGCGAATGGGACTGTTCAATCGCAACTACGTTGGCACCCACTTTGGTGGCTCGCTGTTCTCGATGACCGACCCGTTTTTCATGCTGATGATGATGCACCGCCTCGGCAAGGGTTACATCGTGTGGGACAAGACCGCCTGCATTGACTTCCTGCATCCGGCGCGCGGCACCGTGACCGCGCGCTTCGTGCTCGATGACGTTGCGGTGGAGGCGGTGCGCGCCGCCACCGCCGGTGGCGGAAAGCATCTGCCCACCTATAGTGTCGAAGTCATCGACCACGACGGAACAGTTTGCGCGCGCGTCGACAAGACCCTCTACATCCGCAAGACACGGTCATCCGCTAAACTGGATCAATGATCCTGGAAATCCCGGCCGACCGCTTGTCTACCTCAAAGCCGCAGTATGTGCATTGACCTCTTTGCCTCCTGCAGCCATCACCTGCCAACCAAGAGCGCTCCACACCCGATTGCGCGACTGGCGGGCCGCCCGCCTGCGTTGCTCGTCCTAGCAGGGGCTGCTCCTGCGTCCTCCTCGCGCCTTGTCGGACGACCCGCCAGTCGCACACTCAGGCGCGTCCAACCGAGATATCCAGGATGATCGAAACCGACAAGCTGTCGCCGGGCACCGAACGCCTGATTGCACCGCAAACTGCGGGCACACAGGAAGAGGTCATCGAGCGCGCCTTGCGCCCCAAGCGCCTGGCCGACTACGTGGGGCAGGCAAAAATCCGCGAGCAGCTCGAAATCTTCATCACCGCGGCGCGCGGGCGCAGCGAGGCGCTCGACCATGTATTGCTGTTCGGCCCGCCCGGGCTGGGCAAGACCACGCTGGCGCACATCGTCGCCGCCGAAATGGGTGTCAATCTGCGCCAGACCTCCGGGCCGGTACTCGAACGCGCGGGCGACCTGGCTGCTTTGTTGACGAACCTCGAACCACACGATGTCTTGTTTATCGACGAGATACACCGCCTCTCGCCGGTGGTGGAAGAAATCCTCTACCCGGCGCTGGAAGATTTCCAGCTCGACATCATGATCGGCGAAGGGCCGGCGGCACGCTCGGTCAAGCTCGACCTGCCGCCATTCACGCTGGTCGGCGCCACAACGCGTGCCGGCATGCTGACCAACCCGCTGCGCGACCGTTTCGGCATCGTCTCGCGGCTGGAGTTCTATACCGCGCAGGAACTGTGCACCATCGTCAGTCGCTCGTCGGGGCTGTTGAAGGTCAACATCGACGCCGCCGGTGCGCTGGAAATCGCCCGCCGCGCGCGCGGTACGCCACGCATTGCCAACCGACTGTTGCGCCGCGTGCGCGATTACGCCGAAGTGCGCGCCGATGGTCATATCTCCTCGCCGGTCGCAGACGCCGCACTGATCATGCTCGACGTGGACGGGCTCGGGCTGGATATCATGGACCGCAAGCTGCTGGGCGCGATGCTGGAAAAATTCGGCGGCGGACCGGTGGGGCTGGACAACCTCGCGGCTGCGATCGGCGAGTCGTCGGACACCATCGAGGACGTGATCGAGCCGTATCTGATCCAGCAGGGCTACTTGCAACGCACGCCGCGCGGGCGCATCGCCACGCCGGCCATCTGGCGGCATTTCGGCCTCGTCCCACCCGGTGGCGCCAGCGACCTGTTCAGCGGCCGCTGAGCCCTCCCGACAAACCCCCAGCGGCCCTTTGGCATGATGCGCACGGTGTCCCTGTTCGTGGTCGTCCTCAGCGCGCTCGGCGGTGCATGGATGCTCATGCGCGGTGACTTCTACCTCCCCAACCGCTTCGACCCCGCGCTCGCGACCCACTTTTCCGGCGGTGCCGCACACCTGCTCGGCGCCGCCCTTTTGAGCCTGAGCGCGGCGGGCGCCAGCTTCATGCAGCACATGGCCTCCGGCCAGCGCGCTGAGCATAGTCGTCGCTGGCAACTACGCCACTTCGTGCTCATCTCGCTCACCATCGCGCTGTTCACCGCCGCCTTCATCCACGCCGAGGTAACGCCCAACCCCGACTACCGGCCACCGTCTGCGGCGCGCACACGCGGAGAACAGCAAGCGCAGCCTATGCCGCCGCCGCGGGCGACAACTGGATGGTGAAGTCGATGACGATCTTGCCGGGCTCGCGCGCCACGTAGGCCACTTTCACCTGGCTGCCATAATGCTGCTCGATCTGGCCGAGCAAGGGCAGAGGATCGTGGTCGTTCATGAAACGCATCGTCTCGCCTTCCTGCAGCGCTTCGAGTGCGCCGAAGATCGCCGCATGGCGAAAGCGCTTGGCCACGCCGCGCGCGTCGAAACCAAAAACGTTATCCTCAAACTGAGGCAATTCATTCATCTGGATGGACTCCCGATCATGTGGGTTCGCGACCGACCCGTTCGGCCGCAAACGCACATCATCGTAAGCCATCACGGGGACCGCCTTGAGCCAGCGCAAACAGGACGCGCTTCGACACCGTAGCGTCATCTGCGCCGCCTGCGACACGGCTTCGGACAGGCGGCGAAGTGCGGCTTGTCGCCGGTTTGAGCGCGCCGCACGCTGCTCAGCCAGGGGTATTCGATCGTCGCGTTTTCAAGTGACGCGGTGCGCGGCGTGAAGGTCTTCCAGCCCGATGAAGACATCCACATGGAGCTGGAATTCAACGTCGTCTGCGCGTCGACAACGCGCGGCACGCTGGTGTATGCAAACGCCATCCAGACCCAATACGAACTCAAGGACTCCTCGAAATCCGCCGGGCTGAGCGTCTCCGGCGTCGGTTCGCTGTCGCTGCCGTGGA
>CBDTZF010000223.1:0-4664 GCA_965364825.1 uncultured Rhodocyclaceae bacterium
TGCGCACGCCGATCTCCAACCTCATGACCCAGACCCAAGTGGCGCTCTCGCGCAGCCGCAGCGCGGAGGAGTCGCGCGAAATACTCGTCTCCAACCAGGAAGAGTACGAACGCATTGCGCGCATGGTCAGCGACATGCTGTTTCTGGCGCAGGCGGAAAACGGGCGCCTTCCGAGACCGGTCGAGTCGGTGGCGCTCGAAGACGAGGCCCTGGCGCTGATGGAGTTCTATGAGGCGCTTGCCGAGGAGCAGGGCGTGCGGATCGCGCTCACCGGTGCGGCCACCGTGATCGGCGATCGACTCATGCTGCGTCGCGCCGTTTCCAATCTGCTGTCCAACGCGTTGCGCCATACGCCTGCCGAAGGCGTCATCAGGATATCGATTGCGCATTCCGATGGGGGTGGAATTACCCTGTCCATCGAAAACCCCGGCGACCCCATTCCGACGGATCAGCTTGCGCGCATTTTCGAACGTTTTCATCGCGGCAATTCTGCGCGCGAGCGCCACGGTGAGGGCGCCGGCCTCGGCCTGGCGATTACCCGTTCGATCGCCGAAATGCACGGCGGCAAGGTGACGGTCCAGTCATCCAATGGCCTGACCCGCTTCCGGATTCACTTCCCGAATCCCGAGGGTCGCGCGATCGAGTTACCTACGTAACCGGGTGATCGCCTCGAGATTTCCATGAAAACGATGAACCCGCGTGGCAGTGCGCGGTTGATTCCGCTCGGGCTTGGTTGAACGCCCCGGTTTCAACACGCGCCAGGCTGCCGGTCGTGGCCTACGAAATCGGCCCCGATGGCAGACGTGTTTTGCTGACGCAACCGCTCGGTGCGGCGTAATTGACCTGCCGTTCTGGGCGTTGACTGGTTTCCGCTCGAGGTCGAACCGGCGACGATCGAGGGCGGACAAATCTTGCCCTGCGGGGCGCGTCGACACGCTTCAGGGAGGTTTACACACGCAATCGGTTTCGCGTGTGCGCCGACCGAACGCGTTGACTCCGACAATGCGGCTGACGCACTTCTGAAACATTCCAACTGCGGCGTCGCAATTCATTCTGGATGTGTTCACGCTACGCTCGGAGGCGGCCGGTTAGTCACGGCCACCGTTGAGCGTCGTCAACCAGGAGATAGAAGCGAATGAAACGCAAAACCGTGGTCGTTGTCGGGCTGATCGTTGCGCTGGCGGCGGGGGGCGGTTACGCCTTCTGGCAGCAGCGGCAGGCGGGTGACCTGCCCGATGGCATCGTCAGTACCAATGGCCGCATCGAAGCCGACCAGGTCAATGTGTCGACGAAGTACGCGGGCCGCATCCAGACGATTGCCGTGGACGAGGGCGACATGGTCAAAGCGGGGCAGGAATTGGCGCGCATGGACGATGCTGAGCTGGCGGCGCGGGTGCGTGCCGCGGAGGCGCAAGTGCGGCGGGCACAGACCGCAAAGCGCGAGGCGGAAGCATCGGTCGCGCGCGTCATGAGCGATCAGCGTCTCGCGCGCAGCGAGCTGGATCGCATCGAGCGCTTGCGCAAGTTGGGCCATGCCACGGCGGAGCAGCTCGACACGCGCCGCGCCGCGGTGAGCAGCGCAAGCGCCGGGATCGATGCCGCGCGCGCCGGGGTGGAGGCGGCCGAAGCGACGATTGATGCCGCACAAGAGGAACTGATTCGGATCAAGACCACGCTTGACGACGCCGTGCTGGTCGCGCCGATCAGCGGACGCGTGCAGTACCGCCTTGCCGAGCCGGGGGAGATATTGCCGGCCGGCGGCGCGGTGCTCACGCTGCTCAATACCACCAACGTCTACATGAACGTGTTTCTGCCCGCCGCCGAGGCCGGGCGCCTGGCACTGGGCGACGATGCGCGGCTGCGCCTTGATCCGATACCGCAGTGGGTGATTCCGTCGCGCATCACCTTTGTCTCGCCGCAGGCGCAGTTCACCCCCAAAGCGGTGGAGACGACCGAGGAGCGCGCCAAGCTGATGTTCCGGGTCAAGCTGCGCATCGATCGCGCCTTGCTCGAACGCTTTGAGGATCGCGTCAAAACCGGCGTGCGCGGCACCGCCTATCTACGTCTGCCGAATGCGCCGGAGTGGCCTGAGAATCTGCAGGTCAAGCTGCCGGAATGAGGCCTGATCCGGTCGCCGTGGCGACACTGAACGGCGTCACGCAACGCTATGGCGACACCCTCGCGCTCGATGATGTGAGCATCGAGCTGCCGGCGGGCTGCATGGTCGGGTTGATCGGGCCGGACGGCGTCGGCAAGTCGACGCTGCTGGCGTTGCTCTCGGGCGTGCGCACGATTCAACACGGCGCGGTGCACACCCTCGGGGGCGACATGGCCGACACGCGGCACCGCACCGCCTGCGTCAACCGCATCGCCTACATGCCGCAAGGATTGGGCAAGAATCTCTACCCGACGCTGAGTATTTACGAAAACGTCGATTTTTTCGGCCGCCTGTTCGGTCAGGGGCGCGCCGAGCGCGACGCACGCATCGACGAGTTGCTCACGGCCACCGGATTGACGCCGTTTCGCGAACGGCCTGCGGGCAAACTGTCGGGCGGCATGAAGCAGAAGCTGGGGCTGTGCTGTGCGCTCATTCACGACCCTGACCTGCTGATCCTCGACGAACCCACCACAGGCGTCGATCCGCTCTCGCGCCAGCAGTTCTGGGCCTTGATTGAACGTTTTCGTGCGCGCAGCGCGCACATGAGCGTGATTGTCGCCACCGCCTATATGGAGGAGGCCGAGCGCTTCGACTGGCTCGCGGCGATGGACGCCGGCCGCGTGATCGCCACCGGCAGCCCGGACGAATTGCTCGCGCGCAGCGAAAGTGACAGCCTCGAAGAGGCCTTCATCCAGTTGCTGCCCGAGGAGAAACGCGCCCGCCACAGTCCTGTGCGCGTGCCACCGCGCAGCAACAGCACGGGCCGCATTGCCATCGCCGCCGACGGGCTGACCAAGCGCTTTGGCGATTTCACCGCGGTCGATCATGTCAGTTTCGAAATCGAGCAAGGCGAGATATTCGGCTTCCTCGGCTCCAACGGCTGCGGCAAGACCACCACCATGAAGATGCTCACCGGCTTGCTGCCGGCGAGCGAGGGCGAGGCGAAGCTGTTTGGCAAGACGCTCGACGCGGGCGATCGCCAGACCCGCCGCCGCGTCGGTTACATGTCACAGGCATTCTCGCTGTACGAAGAGCTGACGGTGTGGCAAAACCTCGAATTGCACGCCGACCTGTTTCACCTCGCTGGCGACGTCGCGCGCGCACGGCTGAGTACCTTGCTCGACCAGTTCGAGCTTGAGGACGTGCGCGATGCGAAACCCGCAAGCTTGCCGCTGGGGGTGCGCCAACGCCTGCAGCTCGCGGTGGCGGTGCTGCATGAGCCCGAAATCCTGATCCTCGACGAACCCACTTCGGGTGTCGATCCGGTGGCGCGCGATGAGTTCTGGCAGCTCCTGATCCGCCTGTCGCGCGAAGACGGGGTGACGATCTTCATCTCCACCCATTTCATGAACGAGGCCGAGCGCTGCGATCGCATTTCGCTCATGCATGCGGGCAAGGTGTTGACCGTTGGCGTGCCCGAAGCGCTCCGTCGTGAGCGCGGCGCCGAGTCACTCGATGCCACCTTCGTCGCCTGGCTCGAAGAGGCCATCGGCGACGACGCCGGGGAGGTTGAGGCTGCCGAAGCGGTCGGACAGGCCGAAGCCGTTCCCGCCGAAGCGCCACCGCGGCATGAAGCGCAGGTCGACGCGGGCCGGCGATTCAACCCGCGGCGCATGTGGGCATACGCGGCGCGAGAGACGATGGAGTTGCTGCGCGATCCGATCCGCCTCGCCTTCGCGCTGATCGGTCCGATCGTGCTGATGATCACTTTCGGCTTCGGTATCAGCTTCGATGTCGAAGAACTGCCTTACGCCGCGCTCGACCAGGACCGCTCGCGCGAGAGTCGCGCCTACCTCGAAAACTTCGCCAGTTCGCGCTACTTTGACGAGCGGCCTGCGATTGCCGACACCGAACAGGCCGAACAACGCCTCAAGAGCGGCGAGTTGAAATTCACCATTGAGGTGCCCGACGGCTTCGGCAAGGCCTTGCTGCAGGGGCGCACGCCGCAAATCGCGGTGTGGCTCGATGGCGCGATGCCGTTTCGCGCCGAGACCGCGAGTGGCTACATCGAAGGTGTGACCCGGCACTACGCGGCGACGCTGGCACAGCAGCGAACCGGTCGCGCTGCGCCGGTCGGGCCGGTGCAGATCGAAACGCGCTTCCGCTACAACCCCGCGTTCGAGAGCGTTTACGCGATCACGCCTGGCGTCATCATGCTGCTGTGCATGATGATTCCGGCGATGATGACCTCGGTCGGTATCGTGCGCGAGAAAGAGATGGGTTCGATTACCAACCTCTATGCCACGCCGGTGACGCGCAGCGAATTTCTGCTCGGCAAGCAATTGCCCTACATGGCGATTGCCTACGCCAGCTTCGTCAGCCTGGTGTTGCTGATCGTGCTGTTGTTTGGCGTGCCGGTGACCGGCTCGGTGAGCGCGCTGGCGCTCGGCGGGATGCTTTACGCCGCTTGTGCGACCGGTTTCGGCTTGCTCGTATCGGCGTTCGTGAACAGCCAGATCGCGGCCATCGTCGCCACCGCGATTCTGGCGATCGTGCCGGCCATCAA
>CBDTZF010000224.1:0-4625 GCA_965364825.1 uncultured Rhodocyclaceae bacterium
TGAAACGACACCGCACCGTGAAGATCGGTTCGCCAGATCCGCGCACCGGCGTTGCGCCAGCGCTCGACCACGTCGGTGGCCGGATGCCCAAACGGATTGCGGTAACCGGCAGAGAACACCACCTCCTCGGCCGCCACGGCATCGATCAATGCGGTGCTCGACGACGACCGACTGCCATGATGGGGCGCCACCACCACATCGCTTTTCGGCCAGCCGCTCCGCGCCAGAACGCTGTCCTCGACGCGCGCTTCGATATCACCCGTGATCAGCACGCTGCCGCCTTCGCCGCTCACATGCAGCACACAGGAGCGGTTGTTGTCGCGGGTTTCGGTGTCGCCCGCCTGGGGATGCAGCCAGGAAAAACGTACGCCCTCCCACGACCAGGTGGCGCCCGACTGGCATCGATCATCGACGTCGCGCGACGCAAGGGTGACGCCGTCCCCGCCGACGAGGCGTTTTACCGGCACCGCAGCCATCACGCTGTCGGCACCGCCGGCGTGGTCATTGTCACTGTGAGAGACGGCAAGCACGTCGAGCGCCGAGGCGCCACGTGCACGCAGATAGGGCACCACAATGCGCTCGCCGGCGTCATTGCCGCGGTAGTACGCGCGGCCCGTGTCGTACAGCAAATCATGGGCGTGTGTGCGCACATGCACCGCAAGTCCCTGCCCAACATCGAGCACCGTGGCCTCGAACTCACCTGGCGCCGGACGCGCGGGTGCCCACAGGGCCAACGGTAGCGCCAGCGCAGCGCCGGCCAGGCGCATCGGTGTCCCGCGCGGCAGCAGCATCCACACCAGGCCGGCCAGCGCAAGCAATACCAGTGCAAGCGGCGCCTCCGCGCGCGAGACCATTGCCCACGACCAGCTTGCCATTGCGTCGAGCACACGCATCAAGACCTCAACCACCGCGTCGGCAATCCGGGCCGGCCACGCCAGACCGCTCACGCTCGCCAACAGCACCGGCGGCACGACGCCCAACGTGACGACCGGAATCGCGAGCATGTTGGCCAGTGGCGCAATCAATGAGATCTGTCCGAACAGGCTCAGCAGCAGCGGCGCGCCAAGCATGGTCACACCCCACTGGGCGCGCGCGAAGCCCTTCACGCGGCCGATCGGCCCATGACGCCCGCCGAGCACCAGCATGAGCGCCGAGACGGCACCGAACGACAACCAGAAACCGCCCGCAACGACGGCCCACGGATCGAACAGCAGGACGCCCACGAGCGCCAGCCCAAGCACATTTCCCGCTGCGATCCGTCGCGCCGAAAACAAGGCCACCGCGGCGACCGACAGCATGATCACAGCGCGCGTGACAGGCACGCCGAAGCCCGCCATCGCGCCATAGCCCACGCCGGCGAGCGCGGCGACAATCACCGCCGCACGCTGCGTCGGCAAGCGCAAAGCCGCGCGCGGGATACGCCGCCACAGCGCGCTCACCAGCGCCGCCGCCAGGGCAGCGACAATCGAAACATGCAGACCCGAGATGGCGATCAGGTGCGCCGTTCCGGTGGCGCGCAAGGTGTCCCATTGCGCATCGCTCACACCACTCTGATCGCCCACCGCAATCGCTGTCAGCAAACCCGCCTGGCCCGGCACGGCGGCCGCGATACGCTGACGAATGCTGTCGCGCCAGCCATCGATCGTGGTTTGCAGGGAGTCGACATGCCCCGGTAACAGCTCCCCGCTGCGCACGGTCCCCGCACCCCCGACACCACGCGCGAACTGCCAACCGGCGTAATCAAAACCGCCCGGATTGAATTGGCTGACATGACGACGCAGGCGCACGCTCAACTGCATGCGCCGGCCGGGCGCGAACAGCGGCACCGCATCGGGCGCACGACGCGAGGGATACCAGCTCAAGGCCATTTTTTTGGGTAATTGCGTGCCATCAGTCCGTTCGCGATCTGCAACGAATGTGAAGCGCACGCCATCGCTCACCCGTTGCGGCAGGCCGCTTACATGGCCGGAGACGGCGATTGTCTGGCCCTCAAGCGCGCTCGCGAGGCGATCGTCGAGACGCCACTGGGCGCGCACCGTGGTGTAGAGTGCGCCGGCCGCAAATCCGGTTAACAACACAAGTGCGGCACCGAGCGCACCGCTGCGGCCAACGCGCCAGACCCGCGACACCAAGGCCACGCACAGCACCACGGCCAACGGCGAAAGCGGTGGCAGCGCTGCACTGAACTGCACGAAGAGGACGCCGAGCAGCAGCCGGAAGATTGACATTCGCATACGAACGGCACTTTACCCGCGCCGTCGCCCAGCCGCCGGAACCTTTGCCGCACACTCGGCGCATCGTTCCGCGGCGAGACGATAAAATGGCACGCAATCATGCGCAAATTTCTCAAACGCAAACTGCCCAATCAGGAAAGCATTCGCCGCAACCGCTGGCTGCGGCCGCTCGGCAGCACCTTGCTGCATCCGTCGCTATGGCATCTGAACCGCCACTCCGCGGCCGGTGCAGTTGCCATCGGGCTGTTCTGTGGTTTGATTCCCGGGCCATTCCAGATGCTCGGCGCGGCGCTCGGCTGTGTGATATTCCGGGTCAACCTGCCGCTCGCGCTGCTGTCGACGCTCTACACCAACCCACTCACCTTTGTGCCGCTGTATGTGTTCGCGTTTACGATTGGCGACTGGTTGATCGGCAACGGCGCGACCTTCACGCCGCCGCCCGAATTCGTTGATATATCGCTGTTGCAGTGGCTCAACGAACTCACCGGCTGGATGATCGGCCTCGGGAAACCGCTCGCGCTCGGTCTGCTGATCCTCTCCACCACGCTGGCCGCGACCGGCTACGCGGTCGTGCGCGGCCTATGGCGTTTGCACCTGGTGCGCGCCTGGGAGGCGCGCAAACGCACCCGCAATTCAGACAAAGAATAGAAAAAGCCGGCGGGGGGCTATCGCGGTGTATGGGTAGGTTGAGGAAAAGCGCAGAGTGGAGTAAGCGAAGCGCATTGCACCCTTCGACCGTTGATCGGTGCAATACGGCTAACGCCTATTGACACCCTACGGCCTTGCGGGCGATCGGGATATCGCAGCGAAGCCCAACATATTCCGCTCTCCGAGGTGTTGGGCTTCCTTCGTCTGCCCAACCTACTAAGCTACGAAACTACGCCCGGCCTCGTCGGTGCAGCCACGTCCACCTCGTCGTCGTCGACCAACACGCCATCGACCAGCGTTTGCGCGCGCCCGACGCGTCGCGCCAACTCGATGTCATGCGTGACGATGACGAAGCTGGTGGCGTGCGCGGCGTTGAGTTCGAGCATCAGGTCGAACACTGCGCCAGCCGTTTTGCTGTCCAGATTGCCGGTCGGTTCATCCGCCAGCACGCACGCCGGCTCGGTCACCAGCGCACGCGCAATGGCGGCGCGCTGACGCTCCCCACCCGACAGTTCGCCCGGCGTGTGGTCGAGCCTGTGGCCGAGGCCGACGCGTTCGAGCGTGGTCGCCGCACGTGCGTCCGCCTCTTCGCGCGGCATGCGCCGGATGTACAGTGGCATGGCGACGTTTTCGAGTGCAGTGAATTCGGGCAGCAGATGGTGAAACTGATAAACGAAGCCGAGCTTTTCGTTGCGCAGCCGCCCGCGCGCCGCCTCTGATAGCTGGGTGAAATCCTGACCACCCAGCGTGACGCGGCCGCGGCTGGGCGTATCCAGCCCGCCCAGGAGATGAAGCAGTGTGCTCTTGCCCGAGCCTGAGACGCCGACGATCGCCAGCCGATCACCCGCCATCACCTGCAGATCGACCCCGCGCAGCACTTCAACCGCGTCTTCGCCCTCGCGGAAGCGTTTGACCAGTCCCTCGCAGGTCAGCACGGGGTTTGCCGGTTCACTCATAGCGCAGCGCCTCCGCCGGGTTGATGCGCGACGCACGCCAGCTCGGGTAGAGCGTGGCGACCAGCGTGAGCACGAAAGACACCGTGGTAATCGTGATCACGTCGGCCGGCAGCACTTTCGAGGGCATCTCGTTGATGTAATAGATTTCCTTGTTCCACAAGGTGGTGCCGAGCACGGTTTCCAGCGCCGGGATGACGACGTCCAGATTGGTCGCCAGCAATATGCCACCAATCACACCTGCAGCCAGCCCCACGAGACCGATGATCGCGCCCTGCAGCACGAATATCGCCATGATCGAACCGGGGCTGGCGCCGAGGGTGCGCAGGATGGCGATGTCGGCATATTTTTCCTGTACCGCCATGACCAGCGTTGACACGATATTGAAGGCGGCGACGGCGACGATCAGGAAGAGAATGATCGCCATCATTTTCTTCTCCAGCGCCACCGCGCGAAAGAAATTGGCGTGGCTGCTCGTCCAGTCGGTCAGCATCATCGAATCGTCAAACTTCCCGGCGAGTTCGCGAACGACACGCGGCGCGGAAAACAGGTCATCGAGTTTGAGGCGCACGCCGCTGACGTTGTCACCCATGCGATAGAGCACCTGCGCATCACGCAGATGAATCAGCGCCAGACCGGCGTCGAACTCGTACATGCCGGCTTCGAAGATCCCCACCACCGTGAACTGCTTGAGCCGCGGCAGCACCGCCGCCGGCGTCACCAGCCCCTGCGGCGCGATCAGCGTCACCTTGTCGCCGACGCGCGCGCGCAGCGATCGCGCCAGCTCCAG
>CBDTZF010000225.1:0-4603 GCA_965364825.1 uncultured Rhodocyclaceae bacterium
TCACGGATTTCTTCCATCACGAGGCCGTGCTCGACGAAGTACACCCGCCAGTCGACGGCATAGCCGGCGGCTTTCAGCAGGTCGCGCGAGCGCTCGGCGAAGCGGCATGGAATCACATTGTCGTCGCGTCCATGGGCCATGAAGATGGGTACGTCGCGATTGGCCGCGCTGGCTTCGTCGGCGAGTGAGTCGGCCAGCGGGAGGTAGGTGGAGAGCGCCAGCACGCCAGCCAGCCGCTTGGGATGACGCAGTGCAGTGTGCAGCGCAATCGCTCCGCCCTGCGAGAAGCCGGCGATCACGATGTTGGCGTCGTCAATGCCGCGCGTGTTCTCGCGCGCGATCAGCGCTTCGAGCTGCGCGGCAGACTCGATCACGCCCTGTGGGTCTTCACGCCGCTGCGCAAAATCCTGCGAGAGGATGTCGTACCAGGCGCGCATCACCATGCCGCCATTGATCGTCACCGGCCGCATCGGCGCGTGAGGAAAGACGAAGCGCGTCGGCGGCAGCGCGGCGGCATCGAACATCTCCACCACCGGGCCGAAGTCGTTGCCATCGGCGCCGAGGCCGTGCAGCCAGATCACGGCGTGGGTCGGATTCGGGCCGGTTTCAAGTTCCACGCAGGGCAGGCAGGCGGGTTGGTCGGGCGGCGTCATGCGGTCTCCATCGATTCGGGCGGAAAGGCGACAGCGTAGCAAAGCACTGGCCGCCTGCGGTAATGGGCGAAGTCGAGTCGACGGAATACAGGGGACGCGGGATACAGGGCGGCAGTGTGCGCGCAGCTTCCCTCACCCCCGGCCGCTCTGCCGGCGGGACAGGGGAGAAAAGAAGCGCTTGCGCGGCGCCCGGAAGCAAGCAAGCCCGGCAGTTGCCGGGCTTGCTTGGGTGTTGCGCGACGCCGCGGGATCAGAGGCTGGTAAAGAACACCACGACCACACCGATTGGCGCGATGAAGCGGGCGACGACGTTCCATATCACCTTGCCAGTGGAACCCAAACCGAGTTCCTGGTGCACGCTGTCGAGGTCGAGCCGCCAGCCGACAAACAGGATGGCGCCCAGCGCGGTCAGCGGCAGCAGGAACTTGCTGGTGAGCTTGTCGAGCAGATCGAAGATGTTGTTGCCGAAAATCAGCACGTGGTCCCACTGGTTGAACGACAACAGTGCGGCGATGCCCAGCGCCCATACGGCAAGACCAGTGACGATGGCGGCCGGTACGCGGGTCAGCGGCGTGCGTTCCTCGACCAGCGCAACCGACGGTTCGAGCAGCGAAATGGACGACGTGAGCGCTGCAAAGGTGAGCAGAATGAAGAACAGCGTGCCGAGCAGCGCACCGCCGGTAACCTGGCCGAACACCAGCGGCAAGGTGACGAAGATGAGACCGGGACCCGCCGCCGGGTCGAGGCCGTTGGCAAACACGATGGGGAAAATCGCCAGGCCGGCACCCAGCGCGATGACCGTGTCCATGATCGCCACGGTACGCGCCGCGGCGAGCAGGTCGACGTCTTCACCCAGGTACGAACCGTAGGCGATCATGATGCCCATGCCGAGCGACAGCGTGAAGAAGGCGTGGCCGAGCGCGGCAATCAGGATGGTGCCGTTGATCTTGGATAAGTCCGGCGCGAACAGGTAGCTGAACGCCTGACCGAAACCGCCGGACATGGCACCGTAACCGACCATCAACACGAGAATCACACCCAGCGCCGGCATGAGGATTTTGGACGCGCGTTCGATACCGCCCGATACGCCGAAGGCGACCACCCCGATGGTCGCCGCCATGAACACCGAATGCCAGCTCAGCAGCGCGCCGGCATTGCCCAGCAGGCTGCTGAACAGACTATCCGCGGCCTCGTTGGTGATACCGCTGAAGTCGCCGCTGGCGGCGTGGCCCAGATAGTTGAGCGCCCAGCCGCCGATCACACTGTAGAAAGACAGAATCAGAAAACCGGCCAGCGTACCGGTGATACCGACCCACATCCAGCCTTTGCTGCGACCGCTCCTGACCGCCACATCGGCCATCGAGTTGATCGGGTTCTCCTGCCCGCGCCGGCCAATCAACCATTCGGCGACGATGATCGGCACCCCGATGAGCGCGATGCACACCAGGTAGACGGCGACGAAAGCCGCGCCGCCGCTCTGACCGACCATGTAGGGAAACTTCCAGATATTGCCCAGACCGACGGCGGAACCGACCGCGGCGAGCAGGAAGCCGTTGCGCGATGACCAATGGCCGTGGGTGGGTTTGCTTTGTGATGACATGAGTCCAGTCTCCTTTGGTTTTCTTGTGGGCAGCCGGGCGCGATCTGCTTATTGTTCAACCGCGTCCCGGCGACCATGCTGGCGTGCGATCAGCCCTTGAAGCGCTCTTCGGCGATGACGTCCGCCACTTCGTGGGTCGGGCGTGCTTCGGTACGCGCACGCGCAAAGATTTCGAGCAGCGTGTCGTAGATACGGTCGACATGCGCGATCATCGCGTCGCGGTCGAAGCCGATTCGCTCGTGATACACGTCGATGATGCCGCCGGCATTGATGACGTAATCCGGCGCGTAGAGGATGCCGCGGCGCATCAGTTCGACGCCGTGACGCGGCTTGGCGAGCTGGTTGTTGGAGGAACCGGCGACGATCTTCGCCTTGAGCATGTCGATGGTCTGGTCGTTGATCACCGCACCCATCGCGCAGGGTGCGAAAACGTCGACGTCAGCCCTGTAGATCGCTTCCGGCGCCACCACGGTGGCGCCCAGCTCGTCATGCGCACGGCCGAGATTGTCTTCGTGAATATCGCTCACCCACAGTTTGGCACCGGCCTTGTGGAGTTGTTGTGCAAGGTCGAAACCGACGTGGCCCACGCCTTGCACAGCCACACGCAACCCTTCGAGCGAATCGCGCCCGAGCTTCTCTTTGACGGCGGCCTTGATGCCGATGAAGGTGCCATAGGCGGTGGCCGGTGACGGATCGCCACTGCGCATGCCGCTGTCAGTCGGCTTGTCCTTGATGCCGGCGATGTGCTCGGTCCGCTCGGCGAGATATTTCATGTCTTCGACGCTGGTGCCCGAATCTTCGGCAGCGATGTAGCGGCCACCCAGATTGTTGAGCGCTTTGGCGAAGGCGTCGAGCAGCGCCGGCGATTTGTCGGTGCGCGGATTGCCGATGATCACCGACTTTCCGCCACCCAGCTTGAGGCCGGCCAGCGCAGACTTGTAGGTCATGCCGCGCGACAGACGCAGCACGTCCTCGACGGCTTCTCCTTCGCTGGCGTAGGGCCACATGCGGCAACCGCCGAGCGCAGGGCCGAGGTTGGAATTGTGCACCGCGATGATGGCCTTGAGGCCGCTGGCATCGTCGCTGCAGAAAACGACTTGTTCGTGATCCGCGAAATCGCTCAGTGAAAAAACGCTCATGACTGTGTCTCCTCTCGTGCTTTGGATGGTTGCCCCCGCATCGCCGCGCGCGCTTGTGGCGTGCGGGCGATACGGTGGCAGTTTTCGGAAAAAACTCAGGCGGCGGTACTGGCCGCTTTGTGGAAACGCACCGACTTGTCGCCAATCATCACCGACGGATCGGCGAAGCGGGCGAGCAGTCTGGTCTTCTGCTGGTGCATGTGCGAGGCATGACGCTCGCGCACATGGCCGTAGCCGCGCACCTGCTCCGGCAGGTTTGCCAGTTCGATCGCCACTTCGTGATTGTTGGCATCGAGTCCGGCCACGATCTTGTCGAGCATCGCTTCGTACTCGGCCAGCAGTTCGCGGTCGAGCCGGCGGTCGGCACTGCCCTTGAACGGATCGAACGGCCCGCCGCGCAGCCCCTTGAAGCGGGTCAGCAGACCGAAGGCCTTGAGCATCCACGGACCGTACTGGCGCTTCACCAACTGACCCTTGGCATCGCGGTCGGCCAGCATCGGCGGCGCGAGGTGGAAGTTGATGGTGTAGTCACCCTCGAACTGCGCCGCGATGCGATCGAGAAAATCGCTTTGCGTATACAGCCGTGCCACTTCGTACTCGTCCTTGATGGCGAGCATCTTGAAGTAACCACGTGCCACCGCTTCGGTGAGCAGACTGATGCCCGGCGCGACCTTTTCTTCGGCCGCGCGAACCTGGGCGACGCGATCCACAAAGCGCGCAGCGTAGGCGGCGTCCTGATAGTCGGTCAGCCAAGCCTTGCGCCGTTCGATCACCTCGTCCAGCGTGGTCGACAGCCGATGGTTGTCCGGCGTGCCGTGGTTCGGCTGGGCGGCTTTCTTGACCGCTGCCATGTCCTCGGCGCCGAGCCGGCCCCACTTGAAAGCGGTCTGGTTCGATTTGACCGCCGTGCCGTTGATCTCGATGGCCCGCATGATGGCCGCTTCGGACAGCGGCACCAGCCCTTTTTGCCAGGCGTAACCGAGCATGAACAGGTTGGTGGAGATGGCATCACCCATGATCTCGGTCGCCAGTTTTGAAGCGTCGAGGAAATCGGCATTGGTGTCGCCCACGGCGTCGCAAATGCGCTGGCTCATTGCATCCTGCGGGAACTGCGGATCGGCATTGGCCACCACGTCGCCGGTGCGCGCCTGTTTGGCCACGCCGCGCACGAAGTCGCTGGTCACGCCCATCTCGCTGTTGATCACCGCGCG
>CBDTZF010000226.1:0-4603 GCA_965364825.1 uncultured Rhodocyclaceae bacterium
CAGGCATTTATGATTTACACTTTGCTGCATGACACGACCTTTACGACTCGAACTGGCCGGTGGGCTTTATCACGTGACGTCGCGCGGCGATCGGCGGGAGGATATTTATCGTGACGATGAAGACCGCGAGGCCTGGTTGCGGGTGTTTGCGGGGGTGTGTGAGCGGTACAACTGGCGGTGCCATGCATATTGCCTGATGCCGAATCACTACCATGTGGTGGTGGAGACACCGGAGGCGAACCTGTCGCGCGGAATGCGGCAGCTCAACGGGGTGTTTACGCAGGATTCCAATCGTCGGCATGACCTGGTGGGGCATCTGTTTCAAGGGCGTTTCAAGGCGATTCTGGTGGAGCGGGATGCGTATCTGCTCGAGTTGGCGCGCTACGTTGTGCTCAATCCGGTGCGGGCAGGGTTGGTGAAGCGCGCGGGGGATTGGCCGTGGAGCAGTTACGGCGCGACGGCGGGTGAGGCGCCGAGGCCGAAGTGGCTGGAGGTGGATTGGATCCTGCGGCAGTTCGGGCGGGCGCGAGGTCGCGCGCGGGAACGCTATGCCGCCTTTGTGGCGGAGGGCGTAAGCGGGCGGCGTGTTTGGGACGATTTGCGCTATCAGGTGTTTTTGGGTGGTGATGACTTTGTGGCGCGTTTTGCCGAGGCGGTGAAGCCGGGGGATGATCTACGCGAGGTGCCGCGTGCGCAGCGCCGGCCGTTCGTGCTGTCGTTGGCTGAATTCGAACGTAAGCATGAAACACGCAAGCAGGCGATGGTGGCGGCGTATTTGAGTGGCGCTTATACGTTGCAGGAAGTGGGCGACCATTTCGGAGTTCACTACGCGACGGTGAGTCGCGCGGTGAAGGCGCATGAACTTGCGATGACGTGAACTCGCCGCCCGCACGGCTTTGATGCCGGTTCCCTCCGATTCGCGCCGGCCGCGGTTACGACTTGAGTGCCCGTGTTCGCACGAATGACGACGTTAAGTAAGTGCCATTCGGCTGTAGACGTCGCTTGAAAGCGTGTGAAAAGACCGCGACGAACGCGCCCGTCTCGTCAATTGCTTTGTCTTGCGCGAGAACATTGTTTTCGGATATCCAAGCTCCAGCGACTATCTTTAAAGGGCCTTGGCAAATGTAACAATATGTTCTATGGTTGCACGTCACCAGCGAACACGCGACATGTCGTTTTCGCACACCAAGTGCAACCGTTCCCGATTCCACAGTGGCTGCCTATTGGTGTTTTCCTGCCAGCCGACCCCGGCAGGTAGTCCAGGTCGCTGTGCGGCGGTTATTGCGGAAGAATAAAAAAATTTGACGAAACTGAGGCGCTGAAAAAGGCGGGGGTACGTTCCATGACAGCGTTAGAGATGGTCCGCCCGTTCGCGCCGATCGAGCAGCGCTTCCGCGCCGTGCTCGATGCGATGGACCATCTGCATCTGGGGGTCATCATCCTTTCGTCCGATGGTGCGCTCGTTTGCAGCAATCTTGCCGCCCAGCGAATTCTCGAACAAAACGACGGCCTCTATCTGAACGAGGCTCAAGGTCTCGCATCGCAGCATGCACCCACGCAAGCGCGCCTTGCACATGCGCTGCAGGAGTCAAGCTATACCGGCGGTGTCGATCCGCGTTCGCATTCCAGCGCGCTCGTTCCGGTGCCGCGCAAGTCGGGCGAAGCCCCGTATTTGGTTGAATTCACGCCACTGGGCGACGATGACAGCGGGGATGGTGAGGGTTTCCGAGGCGCCATGGCCTTCCTTATCGACCCCTCCGACACTACCCGCTTCTCAACGCGCGGCCTCAAAGCGCTTTACAACCTCACCGATGCAGAAAGCGAAATCTGCGGGCTGATCGTCGAGGGCCTCACCAACCAGGAAATCGCCAACACCAGACACGTTTCTACCGAAACGGTCAAATCCCATGTTCACTCGTTGTTCAAAAAAACCGGCACTGCCAACCGATCGGCGCTGGTGCGTCTTGCGGTGACGGTGAGTATTCCGGCTGATCCAACAAGTTGAGCCTTGCTCCGGCCGCGTTAAGGTGCCGTTAACGTTGGGGCAGTAGCCTTGTCGAACGTCCAGCGCGTTGCGCAAACGGTGATGCGCGTCGTCGCGATTATCCGCAGCGCGCGGCTTGGAATCGGGGTTTCCAGTAGACTTTTCGTGTTCCCGCCATCAGAAATTCGCGTGGCGCTCACCGATGTTTTTCCCCTCTCATGGGTTTTCAGAGATAAAGGATATGAATCAAGATCAACAGCACGCCATTCTTGCCATCGCACTGCTGGCCGCATTTGCGGATGGCGCCAACGATCCGCGCGAGCGCGACCACATTCGCGAGCTGGCCGAGGGGTTCGGCGGGGCATCGGGCACTGCGGACTTGCAGCGGCTCTATCAAAAAGTACTGCTCAAGCAGATCAGTGTGGCCGAGGCGACCGCGGCGCTGGTGGAGCCGGCGCATCGCCAACTGGCCTATGAAACCGCGGTTTGCGTGTGTGACGCCGATGGCCGGTTGAGCGACGCGGAGCGCCAGTTTCTGGACGAACTGGCCAACGCATTGAATCTCGAAGAAACGGTGACGACGTCGCTGGACGCGCAGGCCGACGAGATGGCTGACCTGGTCGAAGAAGCCGCCCCTGCGAAAGTGCTGGACGCCGAATCGACGCTGGTCACGCCAATCGCGATCGATCCTGCGGCCGACGCCGAAATCGATCGCAGCATCCTCAACTACGCCATCCTTAATGGAGCGCTCGAACTGCTGCCGCAGTCATGGGCGTCGATGGCGATCATTCCGTTGCAGATCAAGATGGTCTATCGCATCGGTCAAAGCAACGGCTATGAACTCGATCAAGGACATATCCGCGAGCTATTGACGACGGTGGGCGTTGGCCTCACGTCGCAATACCTTGAACAGTTCGGTCGCAAGCTGTTGGGTGGGCTGCTGGGCAAGGTGGCTGGCGGGCTGGGGCGCACGCTTGGCCGATCGGCCACGAGTGTCGCTTTTTCCTTCGCCACCACTTTTGCGCTCGGCCACGTCGCCAAGCGCTACTATGCCGGCGGGCGGCAGATGAGCACCGCGTTGTTGCAGGAAACTTTCCAGAGCTTGCTCGGGCAGGCAAAGGAAATGCAGGCGCAGTACCTGCCGCAGATCCAGCAGAAGGCGGGCAGCCTGGATGCGGCGCAGATTATTTCGATGGTGCGCGGTGGCTGATGACCAGGCCCTAGACAGAGTACCAATGGTTCGACAATCCGCTCACCCGATGCAAAATCCGATCGAACCGATGCGCGAAACACCTGTCGTAGTTAGCCAGGAGCGTGTGGTGGCCTGGCCCAAATTCATGTGCCGCTGCTCAAATCAATTCAGGTAGCCGCCACCGGCGGACACCGACCGTAAGGAGTGCGAATGCGTATCGACCCTGAACGCGTAAAGTTTTTCAATAGTTTTGCCCGCCCTGACGCCAAGCCCATGAGCCCGGTGCAGAAGTTTTTTGCAACTCTCGGCGCCGCTGGCATTTTTGTGCTGGCGCTGATGTTTTCGGTGGTGTTGTTTGCTGCCGTTGCCGCCGTCGGCGCAGTGGCGTGGGGTTATCTGTGGTGGAAGACGCGCGATCTGCGCAAGAAAATGCGCGAGACGAAACCCGACGAAGGTCTGGTGCTGGAGGGCGAAGTCATCCGAGAGGGTGAGGCGCCGACTGACTACAGACCCTGAAGGTGCCGCCGCATGAACGCGGCCCGGACGATCGCACTCGGCGGTCGTCCGGGCCGTTTGTTTTCAGTGGGTTGCGGCATGCCGGCTGCGGTGCCGGCGACGGAATTTTCGATCAGGCGAATATATTGACCTGATCGCCGACAGCGGTTGCAGCTTGCAGACCGGAGAGCGCTTGCGCGATCCGGCCGCTGGCATACTCGCTACTCGCCTCGGCTGACGGGGGCGGGGAGGGTTGTTGGGTTTCCTGCTGTGTTCCGCGTTGCGTCGCCAACGCCTGCTGCGCTTGCTGCGCCATTTGCGCGGCTTGAGCGGCGACGCGGTAGTCCTGCGCCGACGGGTCGGCCGGGGCGAGTGCGGCGCTGCGGATCTGTTGTGCTTTGGCGATGGTTTCTTCGGGTGTGCGGCCGGGCGAAACATCGATCGACACTTCGCCGCCAATCGCGTAGGGGCGACCATCGGGTCCGCGCACGGTGTCGAAACTCGCACCACCCTGCGCCAGACCACCGGCAGCCGCCAGATGCGCGGCTTCATGAGCGCGCACTTCGCGATCGGTGGTGGCAAGCTCGCGTGTGTCCGCCCCGGTATCGCGCTTCGCTTCGGCGTCGCTGCCGGCATGCGTGCGTTGTGCGTCCTCCGCCTCGTGCGATGACTCTGACGTGTTGCCCGGTTGCGTCTGTGACGTTGCTGCGCGGGTGGCGGGGACGGTCGGTGTGGCTGATGAAATGCTGCTGATCATTGATTCAACTCTGTGGCCGGTGATGCCTTTGTGCCCGAATGTGGCAGCGGGCGAACGCGCCGTGCATGTCGGCCCTTTCAGTCACACGGCGTCAGCCGTTGCGCTGTCGCGCGACGGCTGAGTGCACTTTAATGACTGATTCGAAAAGAAAAAAGGGTTAGATGTGCTTGGATGC
>CBDTZF010000227.1:0-4591 GCA_965364825.1 uncultured Rhodocyclaceae bacterium
CTGTTCCGCGTTGGCCGCCAACGGGCTCAGCAGGAGAAGGCAAGCCAGGGTCAAACGGCGCAGGGGGTGTGTCATGGTGTTTTCCGATTGACCGGCATGTTCGCGTGGACGCGCCCGGTCAGCGTGATGAGCCCGAAAATGTTGTCCGCGGTCATGCCGCTTCCGCGCACTTCCCCGCCATTCTGGGTAATCACCACCGGGTCGGTGGATTTTGCAGATTCGGTATCTGGCCAGAGGGTGAGCGATTCGGAGGCGAAGTATGTCACCGGCCGGCCGGGCAGTTCGCGCTCGCCGCGCACCGTGCCGGCCAGATCGACGCGCTCGCCGTCGTCGCGGGCCACCCCGGCATCGGCGGCGAGACGTATCCGCATGGTTTCGCGGGTGTAGTGCACGACCGGATCGTCGAGCTGCGAGATTTCCTCGCCCGGCAGATGCGTGACCTGGCGGGCATCGAGATAGTAGTGTGGCGCGCCGTTGAGATCGAAGCGCGTCAACGCCATCTGGTCGACGATCACGTCCGGGCCACCGGCGGCGGCAAGATACGCATCACGCGGCACGCGCGTGATGCGCTCGAGCCAGATGCTGCCGCCTGCAAGCACGGAAAGCGCAACCACCGGGAAGACATACTGCAGCCGAGCCGCCACGGCTAGGGCCTGCTCACACTTAATCGGCGGTCACGCTCGCGCCTGCTGGCCCGCAGGGCAAGGCGCGCCGACGCAGCCTGGGTGGCCCCCAGGCAAGGAGGTGCAACGCTGCCATGTGGGTCAGCAGGCACGAGCCCTCCGGGTGATGTCCGTAAAGCTCCGCCACTGCGTTGCACTCGTTGCCAAGGGGAACCACCCTTGGCTGCCTCCTGCGCCTTGTTGCGAAGCTTTATGGACATCACGTGATCCGTCGATTAAGAGTGAGCAGGCCCTAGATGACCTTGGCGTGCATCAGATCGTGCATGTTGAGTGCGCCCACCAGCGCGCCGTCGACATCCACCACGAGCAACTGATTGATACGGTTTTCTTCCATCACCTGCGCCGCCTCTGCCGCCAGCGCGTCCGGGCCGATGCTGCGCGGGCCGCGTGTCATCAGGGTGCCGATGGCAGACTGGCGAATGTCGCCGATGCGCGCCAGCGCGCGACGCAAGTCGCCGTCGGTGAACACGCCTTCGGGCCGCCCCACTGCGTCGACGACGATCGCCATGCCCATGCCGCCGCGCGACATCTTTTCCAGCGCCTCGGTTGGCGTGGCATCTGCGGTAACGATTGGCAGCGCATCGCCAGCGCGCATGACATCGCGCACATGGGTGAGCAGACGACGGCCCAGCGCGCCGCCGGGGTGGCTGCGGGCAAAATCGGTTTCGCCGAAGCCGCGCGCCTGAAGCAGGGCCACGGCGAGTGCGTCGCCCATCGCCAGCGCGGCGGTGGTGCTTGCCGTCGGCGCCAGATTGAGCGGACAGGCTTCTTCGGCGACACCGGCGTTGAGGTGGGCGTCGGCTTCTCGTGCAAGCGGCGAGTTCGGGTTGCCGGTGATGGCAATCAGTCGGGCGCCCTGACGCTTGACCATCGGCAGGATGGTGAGCAATTCCTGACTGCTACCGGAGTTCGAGACGGCGATGACGATGTCGTTGGGCGTAATCATGCCCAGATCGCCATGCGCGGCTTCCGCAGCATGCACGAAATACGCTGGCGTGCCGGTGCTTGACAAGGTGGAGGCGAGTTTGCGGCCGATGTGTCCGGTCTTGCCGATGCCGGTGACGATGACGCGGCCGGGGGCGTCGAGCACCAGGCTGACGGCGCGGCTGAAATGCTCGTCAATATTGTCCACCAGCGCCGCCACGGCCGCGGCTTCGATGGTCAGCACACGGCGGGCCAATGCCAGGCAGTCCTGCGGGGAAATTGCGGAGTCAGGGGACATTGGGGCGCCAGAACAATGGGTTAAACTAGCCGAAAATTATATCAGAAGGCCCACATTGGCCCCGCCCGCTCATCCCCCGACCAATCGGTCCTGAATCCTTTTCATGGTCAACACATTAGAGCTTGTTCTCGTGTTGCTTGCCGCCGCGGTGTTTGTCGTCGGCCTCTTTCGCAGCTTCAATCTGCCGCCGGTGCTGGGCTATCTGCTGGTCGGCGCGGTGGTCGGACCGCACGCGCTCAACCTCATGCACGACGACGTCGGCGCGCGCCACCTGGCGGAATTCGGCGTGGTCTTCCTGATGTTCTCGATCGGGCTGGAATTTTCGCTGCCGCGGCTGTTCGCGATGAAGCGCATCGTGTTCGGGCTGGGCGCGGTGCAAGTGTCGGCAACCATCGCGCTGATCACCGTGGTTGGCTGGCTGCTGGGTTGGGGCTGGCTGGGCAGCTTCGCGCTCGCCAGCATTCTGACCATGTCGTCGACCGCCATCCTCTCCAAGCTGCTGGCCGACCGGCTGGAGCTGGAGGCGAACCATGGGCGCGAAACGATCGGCGTGCTGCTCTTCCAGGATATCGCCGTGGTGCCGCTGCTGATCCTGCTGCCGGCGCTCTCGCAACCCGCGGACGTGCTGATCGGCACGCTGGTACTGGCGGCGGCCAAGGCGGCGGTGATGCTGTCGCTGGTGCTGTTTTACGGTCAGCGCCTGATGCGCGCCTGGTTCAACACCGTGGCGCGGCGCCGCTCGGGTGAGCTGTTCATGCTCAACGTGCTGCTGATCACCCTCGGCCTGGCGTGGCTCAGTGAACTGGTCGGGCTGTCGCTGGCGCTGGGCGCCTTTCTCGCCGGCATGCTGATTTCGGAAACCGAATATCGCTATCAGGTGGAGGAAGACATCAAGCCGTTTCGCGATGTGCTGCTTGGCTTGTTCTTCGTCACCGTCGGCATGTTTCTCGATGTCCGCGAAATCATCGCCAACCTGCCGGCGGTGGTGGGCATGGTGGTGGCCTTGCTGGTGGTCAAGTTCGCGGTGGTCGCGGCGGCGTCGCGAGCCTTTGGTTCGACACCCGGCACGGCAATGCGTACCGGGCTGTGGTTGTGCGCCGGCGGCGAGTTCGGCTTCGTGCTGATATCGCAGATCGACGGGCTGTCACTTGTTTCGCCGGCATTGCTGCAAGTGGTGGTGGCGGCGCTGGTATTGTCGATGCTGTTCGCGCCGCTCATCGTTCAGGTCAGCGACAAGTTGGTGATGCGCTTTGTCGCCTCCGAGTGGCTGCTGCGCTCGATGGAACTGACGCGCGTCGCGGCACAGTCGATGAACACCGAAAACCATATCGTGATTTGCGGCTATGGCCGCAGTGGTCAGCACCTGGCGCGCTTTCTCGAGCAGGAGGAGGTCACCTACATGGCGCTCGACCTCGACCCCGAGCGCGTGCGCGAAGCGCGCGCCGCCGGCGATGCCGTGGTGTATGGCGACGCAGCGCGCCACGAAACCCTGCTGGCCGCCGGCGTGATGCGGGCCAGCGCGCTGGTGATCTCGTTTTCCGGCGCCAAGGCGGCGCTGCGCGTGATTCACCATGTGCGTGCCATTCGCCCCGACCTGCCGATCATCGCGCGTGCCGCCGACGAAACCGACATGGAGCGGCTGAGCGATGCCGGCGCCGCCGAGGTGGTGGCGGAAACCTTCGAGAGCAGCATCATGCTTGCCTCGCATGCGCTGGCGCTCATCGGCGTGCCGGTCAATCGCGTGGTGCGCCGCATCCGCGCCATCCGCAACCAGCGCTATGCGCTCATGCGTGGCATTTTCCATGGGGTCTCGGACGTGCCGGAAGGCCCGGACGGACTAGAACTGCGTCTGCACTCGATCACCATCCCGCCGGGGGCAAAATCGGTCGGCGAAACGATCGGTGAACTCGCCTTCAATGAATTCGAGGTCGAAGTGTCGGCGATCCGCCGCCGCAATATCCGCGGCCTGCAGCCGGGGCCCGAGACGCGTGTCGAAGCGGGAGATGTCGTCGTCTTGCTGGGCACCCCCGGCAACCTCGAACTGGCCGAGCGGCGGTTGTTGCAGGGGAGTTGAACGGTCGCGTCGCGCGCCGCGATCCGGCTCTTGTAGGGTGTCAATAGGCGATAGCCGTATTGCACCATGCGATGGTGGAGTGGTGCAGTGCCCGCAGGTTTCGCACTCTGCGCGGGCCGGTTGTTTGTGCAGTCAATACGCCGCGCACACGGTGTAGGTTCCAGTGCCCTCAGTGGTCGCCGTAAGTACGATCGCTTGCTTGGTTGTCTCATCGAGGCTGCGCACCGAACCCGTGTCGGTGACACCGTCATCCATGGTGGAATCGAGTTGCCGCGCAAATCGTGCGCTCAAACCGCCCGAGCATACGAAAAACTGCCCCGACAAGCCGCCCAGCGGCGTGCCTGTCACGCCGAGGGGCCCGTTTTCGGCATTTGTCGGCAGATAGTTGGGTGCATTGATGTCGGTCGACCCCGTCGCCAGTCCAGCCAGCCGGACGTGTTGCCAAAACAAGTAGGATTCATCAGTTTTTATATCAGAGTCCCAAGCGCCCTCGATACGACCGTTACCGACTTTCCCGGGTGTTGTTGCGACCACGCCATCGACATGAACTTTGGCGCTCGCATCGTCACCCGGCAGCGCCCGAAACCGATCCTGGTAGCCGTACATCATGAC
>CBDTZF010000228.1:0-4579 GCA_965364825.1 uncultured Rhodocyclaceae bacterium
TTCAACGCGTCTGCATCGCTTCGACCACCGTCAACGCCGTCATGTTGACGATGCGTCGCACCGTCGCAGTGGCGGTCATGATATGCACCGGTTTGGCCGCACCGAGCAGAATCGGCCCCACCGTCACACCCTGCCCTGCGCTTGTCTTGAGCAGGTCGAAGGCAATATTGGCCGCATCGAGCGTCGGGAAAATCAGCAGGTTGGCGTCTTCACGCATCCGCGCATTGGGGAACAACCGCATACGGATCTTGCCGTCGAGCGCGGCATCTCCATGCATTTCGCCCTCGACCTCGATCTCCGGATGCTGCTCATGCAACAGGCGCAAGGCCTCGCGCATCTTGTTCGAGGTCGGTGAGATGTCGGAGCCAAAGCTCGAATGCGACAGCAGCGCCACTTTGGGCTCGACGCCGAAGCGACGCATATCTTCGGTCGCCAGCAGCGTCATCTCGACGATCTGTGCCGGCGTCGGGTCATAGGTTACGTAGGTGTCGGCCAGGAACACCGTGCGCCCCGGCAGATTAATCAGGTTGAGCGTGTAGTACTTGCTGATTCCGGGCCGGCGGCCGAGCACGCATTCGATGAACTCGAGGTGCACGCGATGCAGGCCCGAAGTGCCGCAGATCATGCCGTCGGCCGCACCCGACTCGAGCAGCAGGGCGCTGAACAAGGTGGCGCGGCGGCGCACTTCGCGTTGTGCGAGGTCGACGGACACGCCGCGACGCTCCATCAGCGTGTGGTAGCGCTTGGCCAGCGTTTCGACGCGTGCATCGGTATCGGGGTCGATCATGTCGAAATCGACGCCCTCCTGCATGCGCAAGCCGAACTCCTCGATATTTTTGCGCAACACGGCCGACCGGCCGACCAGCAGCGGACGTGCAAGTCCTTCATCCACCACCGTCTGCACGGCGCGCAATACGCGCTCGGCTTCACCCTCGGAAAAGATGATGCGAGCGGGGTTGCTCTTGGCCGCCGCAAAGACCGGCTTCATGATCATGCCCGACTGCCACACCAGATTGTTCAGCTGCGCGGTGTAGGCGTCCCAGTCTTCGATCGGGCGCGCGGCGACGCCGGATTCCATCGCCGCGCGCGCCACCGCCGGCGCGATACGCACAATGAGGCGCGGATCGAAGGGCCGCGGGATGATGTACTCCGGGCCAAACCCGGAGACCTTTTCACCGTAGGCGGCGGCGACGATGTCGCTTTGCTCGGCACGCGCCAGGTCGGCGATGGCGCGTACTGCGGCGAGCTTCATTTCGTCGGTAATGGTGGTCGCGCCGACATCGAGCGCACCGCGGAAAATGAACGGAAAGCACAGGACATTGTTGACCTGGTTGGGATAGTCCGAACGTCCGGTGGCGATGATCGCGTCGTCGCGCACCGACTTGACCTCCTCCGGCAGGATTTCCGGCGTCGGATTGGCGAGCGCCATCACCAGTGGACGCGCCGCCATTTTTGCCACCATGTCGGGCTTGAGCACACCACCCGCCGACAGGCCGAGAAACACATCGGCGCCGTCCATGATCTCGCCCAGCGTGCGCGCATCGGTCTTTTTGGCGTAGCGCGCCTTGATCGGGTCCATGAGCACCGTGCGCCCTTCATACACCACGCCTTCGATATCGCTGACCCAGATGTTCTCCACCGGCACGCCGAGCATCACCAGCAAATCCAGGCAGGCGAGCGCTGCCGCGCCGGCGCCGGAGGTCACCACCTTGACATCCTTGAGTATCTTGTCCTGCGCATGCAGACCGTTGAGAACCGCCGCGCCGACAACGATGGCCGTGCCATGCTGATCGTCGTGGAAGACCGGAATCTTCATGCGCTCGCGCAGCTTCTTCTCGATGTAGAAGCAGTCCGGCGCCTTGATGTCTTCGAGATTGATACCGCCGAAGGTCGGTTCGAGCGCAGCGATCATGTCGATCAGTTTGTCGGAATCGGGCTCATCAATCTCGAGATCGAAGACATCGATATCGGCAAATTTCTTGAACAGCACACCCTTGCCTTCCATCACCGGCTTCGAGGCCAGCGGGCCGATATTGCCCAGGCCGAGCACGGCGGTGCCATTGGTGACCACGCCGATCAGGTTGCCGCGCGCGGTCAGATTGGCCGCCTCGGCCGGATCGCGGACGATCGCCTCGCAGGCAAACGCGACCCCAGGCGAGTAGGCCAGCGACAAGTCGCGCTGGTTGGTCAGCGCTTTGGTTGGCGTAACCTCAATCTTGCCGGGGCGCGGATAACGGTGGTAATACAGCGCGGCATCGCGTTTCGATTCGTCCATGGCATACCTCTGTCTGAAGGGGCAATTCGCGCACCATGCCCCGGAATTCGGCGGAAAAGCACAATGCACTGACGGGCTGCGGCGCGTACCATGCAGCCTGTCGTCCTCACGTGGCACGGGTACGGAATCAGCGTTTTCGCCGCTACGGGGCGGCGTGGCATAATATCAGGCTTTAATGGGCGAAACGCTCATTTGGTCGTTTTCGCTGCGCTCATCGAGGCGAGTTCAGGCGCGCAGGCAACGCGTCCTGCGAGCACGTCCGGAACGGCAAAGAGCGCGCGACGATCGTGCCGCGCAATGACCAACGACCCGTTTCGGGCAACCTTGACAGTTGCTCCGCGGACTACCAACCATCTTGTAATCGTGGAGATTCCCGCGCCATGAACCAATTTGCCGAAGCTGCAATGGCAAGCACACCGGACACCGTCCGCCACCAGAAACTCAAACAGTGGGTCGCGGACATTGCTGCCCTGACCGAACCGGATCGCGTGGTCTGGACCGACGGCAGCCAGGCGGAATACGACCGCTTGTGCGCGGAAATGGTCGACGCGGGCACGCTCATCAAGCTTGACGCAGGGAAGCGCCCGAATTCGTTTCTGGCCCGCTCCGACCCGTCTGACGTCGCGCGCGTTGAAAACCGCACCTTCATGTGCTCGAACGACAAGGCCGACGCCGGCCCGACCAATAACTGGGAAGAGCCGGCGAAGATGCGCGAGACGCTCAACGAACTGTTCAAGGGTTGCATGCATGGGCGCACCATGTACGTTGTGCCCTTTTCAATGGGGCCGCTGGGTTCGCCGATCGCCCACATCGGCATCGAGATCACCGACAGCCCCTATGTCGTCGCCAACATGCGCACGATGACGCGCATGGGCGCGGCGGTAATCGATGTGCTTGGCACCGACGGCGCGTTCGTCCCCTGCGTACATTCGGTCGGCGCACCGCTCGGCCACAACGAGAAAGACGTACCGTGGCCGTGCAACCCGACCACCAAGTACATCGTGCACTACCCCGAAACACGCGAAATCTGGTCCTACGGTTCCGGCTATGGCGGTAACGCGCTGCTGGGCAAGAAATGCTTCGCGCTGCGCATCGCCTCGACCATGGCGCGCGATGAAGGCTGGCTCGCCGAGCACATGCTGATTCTCGGCGTCGAAAGCCCCGAAGGTGAAAAGATCTATGTCGCAGCGGCTTTCCCGTCGGCCTGCGGCAAGACGAATTTCGCCATGTTGATCCCGCCCAAGAGTTTTGACGGCTGGAAAATTTCCACCGTTGGCGACGATATCGCGTGGATCAAGCCCGGCAAGGACGGGCGTTTCTACGCGATCAATCCCGAAGCCGGCTTTTTTGGCGTCGCCCCGGGCACCTCGGAAAAAACCAATTTCAACGCCATGGCGACGCTGAAGGAAAACATCATTTTCACCAATGTCGCACTCACCGACGACGGTGACGTGTGGTGGGAAGGCATGACGAAAGAAGCGCCGGCGCACCTGGTCGACTGGCAGGGCAAGGACTGGACGCCGAAAATCGCCGCCGAAACGGGGCGCAAGGCGGCGCACCCGAACTCGCGCTTCACGGCGCCGGCCAAGCAGTGCCCATCGGTCGACCCGGAATGGGAAAACCCCGCTGGGGTGCCCATCTCGGCCTTCATTTTCGGCGGTCGCCGCGCCACCACGGTGCCGCTGGTGTACCAGGCGTTCAACTGGAACTATGGCGTCTACATGGCCGCCACGCTGGGCTCGGAAACCACCGCCGCCGCCGTCGGCGCGCAAGGTGTGGTGCGCCGCGACCCCTTCGCCATGCTGCCCTTTTGTGGCTACCACATGGGCGACTATTTCAACCATTGGCTGAAAATGGGCCATACCGTCGAGCACACGCCGAAAATCTTTTGCGTCAACTGGTTCCGCCTCGACGAAAACGGCAAATTCATGTGGCCGGGCTTCGGTGAAAACATGCGCGTGCTCAAATGGATCGTCGACCGCGTACGGGGCAAGATCGGCGCCAAGGAAACTGCACTCGGCTGGATGCCGAAGTACGAAGACATCGACTGGACCGGTGCCGACGTCACGCGTGAGGATTTTGCAGCGCTCACCCACGTTGACGCGGAGGCCTGGGGTAAAGAACTCGAACTGCACAAGGAATGGTTCGACAAACTGCAGGATCGTCTGCCGCGCCAGATGACGCTGAAGCGCGAACTGTTCGAACTCGCGCTGTCCACCTGACGCTGGCCTCGGCGTAACGTGTCGCAGAGCAAGAGAGCGCCGGCCCAGCCGGCGCTCTCTTGCTTTGTACGCGGCGCGCCCG
>CBDTZF010000229.1:0-4560 GCA_965364825.1 uncultured Rhodocyclaceae bacterium
CTGCCGAGTGGGGCGATATCGAACTGTATGCCGAGGCACCCGCGGGCACGCCGGTCACCAGCGTGAAACCGGCCGCCTGCAATCTGCTCAACATCCGCATCGACGTGCTGCATGACACCGCGCCGGCTGACGCCGCGCGCAAGGCAAAGCTGCATCTCACCGTTCAGGACGCGGTGCCCCGCGACGAAGACGAGCCCGACACGGCGGCACGGCCAAAAAACAAGCGTCTGCGCAAATGGGCGCGGGCGGCCTTGCAGCAGGACGCAGAAATTACGCTGCGCCTGGTGGGCGAGATCGAAGGGCGGCAATTGAACCGCGACTACCGCGGCAAGGATTACGCCACCAACGTGCTGACCTTCGTCTATGACGATGTGCCTGAAGCGACCGGACTGCGCGGCGATCTCGTCATCTGCGTGCCGGTAGTGCAACGCGAGGCCGCGGCGCAGGGTAAAACCCTGGCGTCACATATGGCGCATCTGGTGGTGCACGGTGTGCTGCATTTGCAGGGCTTCGACCACGAAAACGATACCGATGCCGGCGCGATGGAAGCGCGTGAGGCGCTGATTCTCGACCGCCTCGGCTTTGCCAACCCCTACACACAGTGATGTATGCTCACGCTGTTGCCGCTGTGCGCTTGTCTGACAAGCCGCACGTTCCGGCGCCGCGAGCTTTAATCTGAATGGATAAACCCCCTAGTCGCCCTGGTATTCTTGAACGCCTTTCGTCCTTGTGGTCGTCCGAGCCGGAAGACCGTGAACAACTGATCGGCGTGTTGCACGCGGCCTTCGAGCGCAACCTCATCGATGCCGACGCGTTGTCGATTACCGAAGGCGCGCTACAGGTTTCCGACATGCAGGTGGGCGACGTGATGATCCCGCGCGCGCAGATGGATATGATCGATCTCGACGACCCGATCGAAGAAATCGCCGCTTTTGCCATTGATGCGGCGCACTCGCGCTTTCCCGCCGTGGGCGAAAATCGTGACGACGTCGTCGGCATCATGATGGCGAAGGATTTGCTGCGCTACTTCACCGGGCGTGAGTTCGATCTGCGCGACATGCTGCGCCCGGCCGTGTTCGTGCCCGAATCCAAACGCCTCAATGTGCTGCTACGCGAATTCCGCGTCAGCCACAATCACATGGCGATCGTGGTGGACGAATACGGCGGCGTGGCCGGACTGGTGACGATAGAGGACGTGCTCGAGCAGATCGTCGGCGACATCGAAGACGAGTTCGATTTCGAAGAGGTGGACGACCGCATCCGGCTCGACCATGCGGGCCGCTATCGCGTCAAGGCGACGACCGAGATCGAAGATTTCAACGAAGCCTTCAAGTGTAAGTTCGATGACGAGGAATATGACACCGTCGGCGGGCTGATCATCCGCCAGCTGGGGCGTCTGCCCAAGCGCGGTGAAGTGATGATCATCGACGGGCTGCGCTTTCAGGTGTTGCGCGCCGACAGTCGTCGGGTGCACACGCTGCTGGTCGACGCCGCGCCCGCGCCGGCCGATCCGCAAGATCCAGTGTGAACAGGCCCTGATGCGCCTGCGTTATGTGCTGGCGGCGATGGTCGCCGGCGCCGTGTCGGTGTTCGGCTTTGCACCGTTCCAGCTTTTCCCCCTGCCGGTGGTCACGCTGGCTGTACTGTTCGGCCTGCTGGCGCACCGCCGACGTGCCGGCGACGGTTTCGTGCTCGGGTTCGCTTGGGGGCTGGGTTTTTTCGTCGCCGGCATTTCGTGGCTGTATGTCGCCCTCAACCGCTTCGGCGGCATGCCGGGTGCGATCGCCGCGCTGTGCGTATTTCTGTTTGCGGTCTACCTCGCGCTGTGGCCAGCCATTGCCAGCGCCGCCTTCGTGCGCTTCAAGAGCCGTCGCGTGTGGCGAAATGCGCTGCTCGCCGGCGGCCTGTGGATACTCACCGAATGGCTGCGCGGCTGGCTGCTGACCGGTTTCCCGTGGTTGTCGATCGGCTATTCGCAAACGCCGCCGAGCCCGCTCGCCGGCTTCATTCCGATTGTCGGCGTGTTCGGCGTCAGCGGTCTGGTGGTGATGATCGCCGCCGGGTTGGGAATGATGGCGCCGCGTGGCGCGCACCGCATGATGCCGTGGACGCTGGCCACGCTGATCGTGCTGGTCGGAGGCTTTTGGTTGCGCGGCCAGACGTGGACGCAGCCATCGGGCGAGCCGCTGTCGGTGGCGCTGGTGCAGACCAACATCGAGCAGAATCTGAAGTGGGAGCGCGCTCGGATGCGGCAGTGGCTCGACCTCAACGACCAGCTCGTGCGCGGCGCGAAAGCGCGGCTGGTGGTGCTGCCCGAATCCACGCTACCGATGCTCGCCGAGCAACTGCCTGAAGGCTATCTGGCAAAAATTGGCGCCGCCTTGAGCGCGCGTGGCAGTGATGCGATTGTCGGGGTGTTCATGCGTGATGCCGAAGGCCACATCTACAACGCCGCGCTGTCGCTCGGCGCGAGCGAAACGCAACGCTATGCCAAACAGCATCTGGTGCCCTTCGGTGAATACTCGCCACCCAGTTTCGACTGGTTCTACCGCGTCGCCAACATCCCGATGTCCGACCAGACCAGTGGTAGCGCGGATCAGGCGCTGATGAGTTTCGATGATCAGCGGCTGGCGCTCAACATCTGTTATGAAGACGCCTTTGGTAACGAAATCCGCCGCCGCGCGATTGATGCCACGATCCTCGTCAACCTCTCCAATCTGGCCTGGTATGGCGACTCCTTTGCGCAACCGCAGCATTTGCAGATCGCGCGCGTGCGCGCCCTCGAAACCGGCCGACCGATGCTGCGTGCCACCAACACCGGCATGACCGCCGCAATCGGCCCGCAGGGCGAGCTGATCGGTGTTCTGCCGCCGTTTACGCGTGGCGTGTTGGAGGTCTCGGTGCAGGGCATGAGCGGGCAAACCCCATATCTGCGTTGGGGTGACGCGGTGGCGCTCGGTTGCGCGCTGCTGGCGCTGTTGCCGACATTGATGTGGCGGCGCAACCGGGCGTAAACGTAGCCCGGATGCAGACCGAATGCCGGAATCCGGGAAAACGGCAGCCGCACAAGGAATGTTCCCGGATTCCGCTGCGCTGTATCCGGGCTACGGACAACTTGAATTGATGCGGCGACGCAGCAATTAGTCGATCCAGATCAAGCACGCGTGCGGGCGAAGCGCTAGCATGAAGCCATGCAGAAGAAAGAACCTCGCCGCTCAAACGTCGCGTCGACGTCGTGGCACGCCCATGCTGTGGCCGATGTCATCGCACAGCTCGACACACGCCTCGACGCCGGACTTTCGCACCAGACCGCGCGCGAGCGCCTTGCCGAACACGGCCCCAACAGCCTGACACGGCAGACCGGGCCGGGCGCGATCAAGCGCTTGTTGCTGCAGTTTCACCAACCGCTGATCTACATTCTCATCCTCAGCGGCACCGCCGCCGGCGCACTGGGTGAATGGGTCGACGCGTCGGTCATTTTCGGTGTGGTGGCGCTCAACGCGATCATCGGATTCGTGCAGGAAGGGCGCGCCGAGCAGGCGTTGGCCGCGCTGGCGCGCAGTGTGGCGAGCGAAGTGAGCGTGCAACGCGAGGCGGGGCGGTATCGGCTCGATGCCGAAGCGCTGGTGCCGGGAGACGTGGTGCATCTGGTCGCTGGCGAGCGCGTGCCGGCCGACATCCGGGTCGCCCAGGCGAGTGGCCTGCATGCCAGCGAGGCGGCACTCACCGGTGAGTCGGCGGCAGTCGCCAAGCAGGTCGATGCGTTGCCTGAGGCCACGCGCGTGGCCGAGCGCGGCAACATGATGTTTGCCGGCACGCTGGTGGTCGCAGGACAAGGGCGCGGCGTGGTGGTGGAGACCGGCGACCGCACCGAAACCGGCCTCATCGCCGCGCTGCTTGCCGATACGGCCGCGCTGGAAACGCCACTCACGCGGTCCATGGCGCGGTTCTCGAAGTTATTGCTGGTGGTCATTCTGCTGCTTGCCGCGCTCACCTTCGGCGTCGGGCTGCTGCGTGGCGAGACGGTGGTCGACATGCTCATGGCGGCGGTGGCGCTCGCCGTCGGCGCGATTCCCGAGGGCTTGCCGGCCGCACTTACCGTGACGCTGGCGATCGGTGTGGCGCGCATGGCGAAGCGGCGCGCCATCATCCGCCATCTGCCGGCGGTCGAAACGCTTGGAAGCACCACCGTGATCTGCTCCGACAAGACGGGCACGCTGACTGAGAACCAGATGACGGTCGTGGCCATTCATGCCGGCGGACGCCGCTATGTGGTGTCGGGGCGCGGATATGTGCCGGCGGGCGAGATCACGGCCGACGGCCATCACGCGCCTTTGACCGGCGCGTTGCGCGAATGTCTTGTGGCCGGCGTGTTGTGCAACGATGCCGCGTTGTTGAAGCGCGAAGGGGAATGGTCGATCGACGGTGACCCGACCGAGGCTGCGTTGCTGGTGGCGGCGCGCAAGGGTGGGCTCGACGAGGCCAGTATTCAGGCACAGTGCCCGCGCGGCGCCGAATTGCCGTTCGAAGCCGAACGCAAGATGATGGCGACGCTGCACG